>CAYWNJ010000447.1:0-2614 GCA_964459535.1 uncultured Rhodobacterales bacterium | reverse complement strand
TGGTCCGGGTCTGAGAATGACGTGCTGCCTGCGGGCGATGCGGCGACCGGCTATAAGGCGCTGACCTTCCACGGTGTGGGCTCGGATTTCCCGATCTTTGACGACATCCAGGCGCATGTTGTGGACAAGGGGCTTGCCGCGGGTGCCGGTGATCAGATTGGCACGGTGCTTTATAACCGTGGCATGTATGCGGCGATGTTGGCGGCCGAAGCGGCCCGCAAAGCGCAAGAGATCCACGGGACGGGCGATATCACGCCAGCCATGATGCGCGACGGCATGGAGGCGCTGGAGATCACAGAGGCGAAAATGGCAGAGCTCGGCTTGCCAAACTTTGGCCCTGAATTCTCGGTCAGCTGTGACAACCATGGCGGTGATGCGCTGGTGGGCGTGACCCAGTGGGATGCCAGCTCGGGCGCGTGGTCGCTGATTTCTGAGTTCAAGGCGACAGATGCAAGTGTCATCGGTCCCCTGATCGAAGAAGACAGCTCGGCCTATGCTGCGGAAAACAACATCGCGGCCAATTGCGGCTAAGCTAGAAACGCTTTCGGCGGCGGAGTGGTCTTCGCCGCCGGAATTTTTCTCAGAATAACAAAGGGCATGGGACCATGCTGGACGCCGGGCAAACCGATCAAAACGTTCTTGAGGTGAACAATATCGAGGTGATCTATAATCACGTGATCCTCGTGCTCAAAGGGGTCTCGCTGAACGTGCCCAAGGGCGGGATTACCGCGCTGCTTGGTG
Source organism: uncultured Rhodobacterales bacterium (assembly GCA_964459535.1). Classification (GTDB taxonomy): domain Bacteria; phylum Pseudomonadota; class Alphaproteobacteria; order Rhodobacterales; family Rhodobacteraceae; genus JBCBCP01. The sequence goes on along the minus strand of CAYWNJ010000447.1, from coordinate 1,873 downwards.
GCAACGGGGCGGGCAAGACGACGACGCTTAAGGCGATATCGGGCCTGCTTGCCTCTGAACGCGGCGAGGTGACCAAGGGCACAATCAGCTACCGCGGGCGCTCGACCGATCAGTTGGACCCGGCGGATCTGGTCAAGCTTGGCGTTGTGCAGGTAATGGAAGGACGGCACTGCTTTGAGCATTTGACGGTCGAAGAGAACCTCTTGACTGGTGCCTATACCCGGACCGATGGCGGTGCGGCGATCCAGAAGGATTTGGAGATGGTCTATGACTATTTCCCGCGCTTGAAAGAGCGGCGGCGCAGTCAGGCGGGCTATACCTCCGGCGGAGAGCAGCAGATGACCGCGATTGGCCGGGCGCTGATGAGCCGCCCCGAGACGATTTTGCTGGATGAGCCGTCGATGGGGCTTGCACCGCAGCTGGTGGAGCAGATCTTTGAGATCGTTAAATCGGTGAATGAGAATGAAGGCGTGACCTTCCTCTTGGCCGAGCAGAATACGAATGTCGCGCTGCGCTTTGCCCACTACGGCTATATTCTTGAAAGCGGTCGTGTGGTGATGGATGGCCCGGCGGCAGAGCTGCGCGAAAACCCGGATGTAAAGGAGTTTTATCTGGGCATGTCCGAAGAAGGGCGCAAAAGCTTTCGCGACGTCCGCTCGTACCGGCGGCGCAAGCGTTGGCTGAGCTAGGGCTTGTTTTGTTCAATCGGAAACATGACGCATTCAAATTCGCGTTCGAGGCAAAGCCGAGAGGAAGCGAATTTGAATTCAATTTAATAAAACACGCTCTAACGCGCGTCGCCTGACAAGCTGAGACAAAGATAGGCCGATCAAATGACCCATTATGATGATCTCGAAACACGCAGTGCGGCGCAGCGGGCTCAGGATTTGGCCATCGCCCTGCCGGATCAGATCGCGCGTGCCAAAGGACTTGCAGGCTATGCTGAAAGCTTGGCCGATGTTGATGCGATGAAGATCCGCGGTGTCGAAGACCTCGCCGCGCTGCCAGTGCTGCGCAAAGCGGCGCTCGGTCAGGCGCAAAAGACGCGCCCGCCGCTTGGCGGCTTTACTAGTGGGATTTCACAATTCAGCCATATCTTTCAAAGCCCTGGGCCGATTTACGAGCCAGGCAGTCATGACAGCAAAGACTGGTGGCGCTTTGCCCGTTTCTTGCACGCGGCTGGATTTCACTCTGGCGATGTGGTGCAGAACTGCTTTAGCTACCACCTAACTCCAGCGGGGATCATGTTCGAGAATGGCGCAACAGCCCTTGGCGCCGGCGTCGTGCCCGCTGGCGTGGGCCAGACCGAGCTACAGGTTAGGGCGGCGGCGGATATTGGCTGCACGGCCTATGCGGGCACGCCGGATTATCTCAAGGTTATCCTCGATAAGGCCGATGAGATGGGCGAGAGCTTGCGCTTTGAAAAGGCGGCGGTGGGCGGCGGCGCGCTCTTCCCCTCGCTCCGAGAGTTTTATACCGCGCGTGGGATTACTTGCTTGCAGTGCTACGCCACGGCGGATCTTGGGAATATAGCCTATGAAAGCGCGGCCATGGAGGGGCTGATTGTCGACGAGGGCGTGATTGTCGAGATTGTAACGCCTGGGACCGGAAATCCTGTCGCAGCAGGCGAGGTTGGCGAGGTCGTCGTGACCAGCTTGAACCCCGACTATCCGCTGATCCGCTTTGCAACAGGCGATCTTAGCGCAGTGCTTGAGGGAGAAAGCCCGTGTGGGCGCACGAATATGCGGATCAAAGGCTGGATGGGTCGCGCTGATCAGACGACCAAGATAAAGGGTATGTTTGTCCGTCCAGAACAGGTCGCGGATTTCGTCGCACGCCACCCCGAGATTCAGCGGGCCCGCGTAGTCGCGGG
>CAYWNJ010000446.1:0-2617 GCA_964459535.1 uncultured Rhodobacterales bacterium | reverse complement strand
GTCCTCAAAGGTTCGTACCATCCGAGTGCCATACATACGCTCGTGAAACTCAGACCGCACAATCCCATCGCCATGCTCGCCCGAATGGGACCCTTTAAACGCCGCAACCAGATCAAACGCTTCCTCGGCAATCGCGCGCATCTGCTTTCGCCCGAGATCCTGTCGCAGGTTCAGCACAGGCCGAACGTGCAGCAGGCCGACCGAGGCGTGGGCGTACCATGTCCCATCCGTACCATGCTTGTGAAACACATCTGTTAGACGCGCGGTGAAATCGGCCAGATGTTCCAGCGGTACGGCGCAATCTTCGACGAACGAGACCGGCTTTCCCTCGGACCGCATCGACATCATGATGTTGAGCCCTTGCGTCCGCACGCCCCAGATGCGCGCCTGAAAGGCGGGATCTTCAGCCTCGATCACGCCGCCGGGCGCCTTGCCCGGATCGTCCCAGCGATAGCCAAGCTCGGCCATTAAATCGCCCAACGCAGTCAGGCGGCGACGGTTCTCATCCGGCGTTTCGGCAAATTCCACCAAAAGCAGCGCCTCCGGGTCGCCGCGGACAAAACTGTCCACAATGGGACGGAATTGCGCGATATCGCGCCCCAGCCGGATCATGTTGTGATCTACCAATTCGACCGCGACGGGCTCCAGCTTGACGATATGCTGCGCCGCATCCATCGCCGCATGGAAGGTGGGAAAATGGCATACGCCAAGTGTTTTGGTCGTCAGAACCGGAGACAGTTTCAAGTCAATCGATTTGGTGATTGCTAACGTGCCTTCTGATCCAACGAGCAGATCCGCGATACGCGGCGCATCCCCGAGCAGCGCGTCGATGTTATAGCCTCCAACCCGTCGCAGCACGGCAGGAAACCGCGCCTCGATCTCGGCTCTTTCTCGTTTAGCCAGCGCAAGCATGTCGGCATCCAAAGGATGATCGGCCAAAGCAGCTTCGAACCGGCGTGTCTGACCATTAGCCAGCATCGCGTCCAGCCCAAGAACATTGTCCTGCATCTTTCCGTAGCGGATGGAGCGCGATCCGCATGAATTGTTCGCCGCCATCCCCCCGAGCGTTGCACGCGAGGCTGTTGAAACGTCAACCGGATACCACCAGCCGTCAGCCTTCAAGCGCCGGTTCAGATCATCGAGAACCAAGCCCGGCTGAACCTTCACCTGGCCGTGTTCCGCATCATACTCCAGCACCTGATCAAGGTGCCGCGTGAAATCTAGGACAAGGGCATCGTTGACAGTTTGCCCCGACTGCGATGTGCCGCCACCGCGTGGCAACAGCGCAATTCCTTCTGTCTTTGCGAAATCCAATGCCGCCTCGACATCCGCCCATGACTTGGGCACCAGAACAGCCCGCGGCATAATCTGGTAGATTGAGGCATCTGTGGCATAGCGCCCGCGATCAAAGTCTGAGGTCAGGACCTCCCCTTCAACCCGTTCGTGCAAGACGCTGTAGTCCGACATTTCTCTTGACCTCTCTGGCGGCCACATTCACCGTTGCGAGGTTCAAGCGCAACTTTTTAAGGCGACACATATGCGATCCGGACGTCACTTTTTGCAAATACCGGGGCCGACCAATACGCCCGACCGCATACAACGGGCAATGCACCGCGCGGTCATCGACCATCGTGGCCCCGAATTCGCCGATCTTGGCCAAGCTGTGCTGAGCGGCTTGAAATCTGTGTTTCAAACCAAAAACCGGGTGGTGATCTATCCTGCGTCAGGGACCGGCGCTTGGGAGGCGGCTTTGGTCAACGTCCTTGCCCCCGGCGATCAGGTATTGATGTATGAAACCGGACAATTTGCCACCCTTTGGAAAAACATGGCGGCCAAGCTGGGTTTTGATCCTGTGTTCATGCAAGGCGACTGGCGCACAGGCGCAAATGCCGAGGCGATTGGCGCTCAGCTTGCCGCGGATACCGGTCACAAAATCAAGGCCGTTTGCGTTGTGCATAATGACACGGCAACGGGCATCACATCCGACATCGCCTCTGTGCGGGCCGCCATCGACGCGGCCAACCATCCGGCCCTTTTGATGGTCGACACGATCTCGTCTCTGGGGTCCATCGATTTCCGCACCGATGATTGGGGCGTGGACGTGGTCGTCGCGGGATCGCAGAAGGGGCTTATGCTTCCCCCGGGGCTGTCGTTCAATGCGGTCTCGGACAAGGCATGGGCCGCGTGCCAGGCCGGCGGGGATCGCCGCTCCTACTGGGATTGGCGCGACATGGCGGGTCCCAATGATCAGGGCTTTTTCCCATACACGCCCGCGACCACCCTGCTCTACGGCCTGCGCGAAGCGTTGGATATGCTTGCCGAAGAAGGGCTCGAAACCGTCTTTGCCCGTCACGCCCGCCACGCCGCCGCCACGCGCCGCGCCGTAGAGGCCTGGGGGTTGGAGATTCTCGCCACGAATGAAGCCGAACGCTCAAACGCGCTCACGGCTGTGCTGATGCCAGATGACAAAGGGGCAGACGCGCTGCGCGCCGAAATCCTCGATAGTTTTGATATGTCGCTCGGGACCGGGCTTAACAAAGTGGCGGACCGTGTGTTCCGGATCGGGCATTTGGGCGATTTCAACGACCTGATGTTGATGGGCACGCTCAGCGGGGTC
>CAYWNJ010000445.1:0-2618 GCA_964459535.1 uncultured Rhodobacterales bacterium | reverse complement strand
CTCCGCCGCTCCCACGCCCGAGGGCTGTGCCGCAGCCCGACGCACCGCCTCAACCGTCGTCGGATTTGCCCACGATTGCGCCGCCACCTCCGCCGCCTGAGCCAGCCGAACCACCCGTTGCAGCGCCCACGGTACCTGCAATCGCAGCCATCCGCCCAATTGCGCGCCCATCAACGCAGGTCGTGCCAGAGGCAACCCCCGAAGAACCCGATGCTCAAGATACGCCAATAGAAACCGAGGCTGGTCCGCCGAGTCCGAGCGCGCTGCGCACCTCCTTGCGCCCGCGAACGCGTCCGCCTGCGCCATCGGGCGGAAATCAGGCCACTGCCGCCGTTGATGCTGCCGTGAATGAAGCGCTTGAGACGCCGACGCAGGCTGGACCGCCGTTGAGCCAAGGAGAAAAAGATGCGCTGCGCGTCGCGGTTTCCACCTGTTGGAACGTCAATTCGCTCAGCACAGAGGCGTTGGGCACCACCGTCGTGGTGGCCTTTGAGATGGCGCGCGAGGGCCGCCCTGTGACAGACACGATTAGGCTGGTGTCAAGCAGCGGCGGCGGGACGACCGCCACACGCAATGCATTTGATGCGGCGCGGCGTGCTATCATTCGCTGCGGCGCACGCGGGTTTGACCTGCCCGCCGAGAAATATGCGCAGTGGCAGCAAATCGAGTTAACCTTCAATCCCGAAAGGATGCGGATCAGATGATATGGCGCGTTATGGCCTGGGCAGTTGGCATGTGGTGCATCGCGGCGGCCGCGTTTGCGCAAAACGGTCCGCTGCGGATTGAAATCACCGAAGGGGTCATCGAGCCCTTACCCTTTGCAATTCCCGACTTCGAGGCGCAAAGCGACGCCTCCGCCGAATTGGCGGCGCAATTGGCGCGAGTCGTGTCCGCCGATTTGACAGGTTCGGGGCTCTTCCTCGAAATTCCAGCGAGCGCCTTTGTCGCGGCGCCGCCGCGCTTTGACGCGCCGATCCGCTATGCGGATTGGCGGGCGATCAATGCGCAGGCGCTCATCACCGGGACCGTCAGCGGCAGCGCCGAGCGCTTTGTGGTCAAGTTCCGGCTGCATGACGTTTTTGCGGGCAATGAAATGGGCGCGGGCCTGCAATTTACCGGCACGTCCGAGAGCTGGCGCCGCATTGCGCATAAGATTGCGGACGCGGTCTATTCTCGGATTACCGGAGAGGCAGGCTATTTCGACAGCCGCGTCGTCTTTGTCTCCGAAAGCGGCAGCAAGTCGGACCGCAAGAAACGGTTGGCGATCATGGATTATGACGGTGCCAATGTGCAATATCTGACCGGCAGCGAAGCGATTGTTATCGCCCCACGCTTTTCAGCGACCGGAGATCGCGTGCTTTATACCAGCTATGAGACCGGCTTTCCGCAGATCCATGTGCTGGATGTTGGCAATGTGCGCCGCCGTGCTTTGGCGCGCGGCGATGGCTCGATGAGCTTTGCCCCCCGTTTTCACCCAAATGGGCGGCGCGTGGTCTATTCGATAAGCCAGGGTGGCAATTCGGATATTTACAGCATGGATATCGCCACGGGCCGAAGCCAGCGGCTGACATCTGCGCCTTCGATCGAGACCGCGCCAAGCTACGCGCCGGACGGCTCGCAAATTGTCTTTGAAAGCGACCGCTCGGGCAGTCAGCAGCTTTATGTGATGCCCAGCAGCGGCGGCGAGGCCCGGCGCATCAGCTTTGGCGAGGGGCGCTATGGCACGCCGGTCTGGTCCCCGCGCGGCGATTTGATCGCCTTTACCAAACAGGCCAAGGGGCGCTTTCACATCGGTGTGATGCGCACGGACGGCTCGGAAGAGCGCTTGCTCACCGCGTCCTTTCTGGACGAAGGCCCAACCTGGTCCCCGAATGGCCGCGTTATTATGTTCACCCGAGAGACCCAAGGGGCTTCGGGGCGGGCGCGGCTTTACTCGGTTGATATCTCGGGCCGCAATTTGCGCCCGATGAATACCCCCGAAGGCGGCTCGGACCCGTCTTGGGGACCGTTACAGAACTGAGCAGATAGAGAAGAAAAGAAATGAGGACGCTATGACGACAACATTTAAAATAACAGCCATATTCAGCATATTGGCCCTTTCGGCCTGTTCAAATTCCGGGGGGTTTGGTCAGCAAGAGCCATTCTCGAACCCAGATCCAGGGGCCGAAGAGACGACATCCGTTGCCGAGACCGAGTTTTACGATGCGATCGGGGATCGTGTCCTCTTTGCGGTTGATCAGGCGGATCTGACGCCTCAAAGCCGTCTGATCTTGGACGGGCAGGCCAATTGGCTGGCGGCCAATCCGGACTATCAAGTGATCATCGAAGGGCATTCGGATGAGCGCGGCACGCGGGATTATAATCTGGCGCTTGGCGCACGCCGGGCGGACGCGGCGCGCAGTTATTTGATTAGCCAAGGGGTGCCAGCGGATCGGCTGCGCGTTGTTAGCTATGGCAAGGAGCGCCCGGTCGCGATATGCAGCGGTGAGGCGTGTTACAGTCAGAACCGCCGGGCGGTCACAGTGCTCAGCGATCCTTTCGCGGGATCCTAGCGCTATCGAAGGGAAGGCGGGATCATGAGATTTATACGCGTCACCTTGTTATTGGCTTGGATCCTG
>CAYWNJ010000444.1:0-2619 GCA_964459535.1 uncultured Rhodobacterales bacterium | reverse complement strand
TTGACCCCAAACCCTATACCCTCGCCGCCTTTGTGATCTCGGGCATGTATGCCGGGCTTGCCGGGGGCTTGATGGTCGCAATGGATACCCAAGCGGGGGCCGAGCGGATGTTCTGGACCGCCTCGGGCGAGGTCGTGCTGATGACAATCCTTGGCGGGGTGGGCACGCTGATCGGTCCTGTACTTGGCGCAGGCGCGATCAAATACATGGAAAACATCCTGTCTAAGATCAACAAAGACATCTTGCATGAATGGTATGCCTTTATGCCCGCAGGTATGGAGGATGTGTTTGTCTGGGTGACCAACCTCTTTGTTGGCAAGCAATGGCACCTCACATCGGGGCTGATCTTTATGCTGGTGGTGATTTTCCTCCCCGGCGGCTTGGTTGAGGCCGGTCAACGCATCGCCCGCCGTCTCGGCTTTGGCAAACGGGTCGAAGAGGATCCGGCGGCCAAAACCACACCGGCTGAGTAAAGGAGCAAACCAATGGGTATTCTCGAGGTAAAAGGCGTGGGCAAGCGTTTTGGCGGTTTGCAGGCCCTGGGCGATGTGAACCTCTCGGTTGCCGAGCGCACAGTTCACGCGATCATCGGGCCAAATGGGGCGGGCAAATCGACCCTGCTCAACTGCCTGGTGGGCAAGCTGATCCCTGACACGGGCTCTGTCATGTTTGACGGTCAATCCGTGCTCGGTCGCAAACCCCATGAGATCAACCAAATGGGCATCTCTCGTGTGTTTCAAACGCCGGAGATTTTTGGCGACCTCTCGGTGCTTGAGAACATGATGATCCCCTGCCTGGCCCGGCGTGACGGGGCGTTCAAGCTGAACGCCTATGCAGGTATGCTGGCGCAGCGCGACATCATCGAGCAGGCTGAACGCATGCTGGAAGAGATGAACATGGCGGATAAGCGCCATATGCACGCCGCCGCGATGTCACGGGGCGATAAGCGTCGGCTTGAGATCGGCATGTGCCTCAGCCAAGAGCCCCGCCTGCTGCTGCTTGACGAGCCAACGGCTGGCATGGCCCGCGCGGACACCAACAACACCATCGACCTGCTCAAGCAAATCCGGGACGAGCGCGACATCACCATCGCGATTATCGAGCATGACATGCATGTGGTCTTTTCCCTGGCCGAGCGGATCACCGTGCTGGCCCAGGGCACACCGCTGGTCGAGGACACGCCAGAGAATATCAAAGGCCATCCGAAAGTGCGCGAAGCCTATCTAGGCGAAACGCAGCACGCCGCGTAAGGAGAGCGAGCCATGGCGACCGCAACGCTAGATAAAAACGCTAACCATGCCGCAACCGCGCCGGCTTATCTGTCGGTATGGGATCTGCACGCCTATTACGGTGAAAGCTATATCGTGCAAGGGATTAGCTTTAACGTTCACGAGGGGGAAATCCTCGCTCTTTTGGGGCGTAACGGGGCGGGCAAAACCTCGACCCTGCGCTCCATCGCCCGGATTGGCGATCCCGAGGTGCGCCATGGTGAGATCTGGCTCGACCATCAACCCTTGCACAATATGTCAAGCCATGAGGCATCGCAGGCCGGGCTGGGTCTGGTCCCCGAAGATCGGCGGATCATCCCCGGTCTTACGGTCGAAGAGAACCTCAAGCTTGCCCAAATTGCGCCGCCCATCGGCTGGTCCTTGGAGCGGCTTTATGACCTCTTCCCGCGGCTGGGAGAACGCAAGAGCCAAGAGGGCGTGACCCTGTCGGGCGGTGAGCAGCAGATGCTCTCTATCGCGCGCGCCCTGGCCCGTGATATCAAAGTGCTGCTGCTGGATGAACCCTATGAGGGGCTCGCCCCCGTGATCGTGGATGAGATTGAAAAGACGCTGGATGTGATCAAACAGCAAGGCATCACGACCATTATCGTTGAGCAGAACGCGGTGCGCGCTCTGCAACTCGCAGATCGGGCGGTCATACTGGATACTGGCGGCATCGTCTTCGATGGCACGGCCCAGGAAGTGCTTGAGAACGAGGAGCTGCGGGCCGAATACCTCGCGATCTAGAGCTTGTTTTGTTCAATCAGCAACATAACGCATTCAAATTCGCGTTCGAGGCAAAGCCGAGAGGCAGAGAATTTGAATCCAATTTAACAAAACACGCTCTGATCCTGCGATGAACACACCTGCACATCTGTTGATTGGCGGCGCGCTTGGCGGGCGGCAGCGCCCTGGTCTGGTCGGGGTGGCCATGCTGGGAGGCCTGCTGCCAGATCTATCGCTCTATGTGCTGGCGGGCGTTTCGCTCTTTGTGCTCAGCATCCCGCCTCAGGTTGTCTTTAATGAGCTTTATTTCTCGGATGCCTGGCAAACGGTCTTTGCCGTCGATAATTCCGTCTTTGTTTGGCTGGCCGTCGCCATTGTGGCCTACTGGCTGAGATCAGATTGGTTACGTGCGCTCTCCATCGGCGCGCTGCTGCATATCGCGCTCGATTTTCCGCTGCATCACGACGATGGGCGCCCCCATTTCTGGCCGCTTAGCGATTGGGTTTTTGAAAGCCCATTTAGCTACTGGGACCGCGCCCAAGGCGCGGCGTGGATCGCACCGATAGAAGCCGCGCTTTGCCTGTGCGCTGCCGCGTGGCTTTGGCGCATCAAAGGCTGGGTTCGC
>CAYWNJ010000443.1:0-2621 GCA_964459535.1 uncultured Rhodobacterales bacterium | reverse complement strand
AGCACAAAGAGAGCGGTGAGGTCAGCGATATGAGCGAAGTCGCGCTCTACCACGTCTCGGGCGGCAAGATCGTGCGAGAGGAGTTCTTTTACAGCTAGTCGTTAAGCACCAGAACCGCGAGATGGCTTGAGCGGAAAGGTCCGCTCTAAACGTCCCAAGCGGCCACTCTTTGATGAAACTCATCGTCCGTCATGCGATATTTGGGCTCCATGAACTCCTCTGCCCGCGTGATCCAGCCGCCTTTGCCTCCCGCTTTGGTGCACGCATATTTGCGTGAGGAGGGGCGGCGATCTGCGAGGTCAAAGTAGTAGTCACGGCGCGCGATGCTGTATGCATCCACCATGTACTCGCCCTGCTTTTCATAGACACGTTGAACAGCGCCAATGGATTGTGGACCAAGCGCCCCGTCAACGCCGACTTTCTCGTCAAAATCGGCAAGCAAACGCTGTAAGATTTTTATTGCGTTCGATCCGGCATTAACTTGCATGTCATAGACAGTGGCCTGCAACGGTCCCGGCAGTTGGTCGATCTTTGGTTTGGAATAATAGTCCCTCTTGTAGATCTCGGCCGCCTCATCAACCGTCAGCGCTTTGACATCGTCTACGGTCGCGCTGCCGCGCACTTGGCGCAACGTGTTAAGCGTCACGCCGTACTTGGTTGCACCACCCGGATCATCAGGATCATTCACAAAACCGCCTTCACGCTTGATAATATCCGCTGTGATTTCATCAACACTTTGCATCACGTCGTCTCCCCTCTTGTGCCTGACCAAACCAAGTTGGTCGAATGCACAATGCACGCGCCAATAGCATCGCGCAATTCTTTATCTCAGCGTCTAAGACGGTCCGCGCGGCAGGACCACGTTATGTAGCTTCAATCGAGGGGATGCCGCGTATCATGACATCGACCAATGCTTCGACCTCACGAGCAAGCAATACGTCAGGGGTCCCGACATAGCGCCCGTGAATAGAGAGCTGCACAACTCCGTGCACAGCGGCAAAGAGCGTTTGCGCCCGAATGCGCAGCGTCTCGGGATCAAGATCTGGCCGCAGTTCAGCGAGCGGGGCGATGATCTCGGCAATCAAAACCGGGTATTCCGCCTTATGCCAATCCGGCACCTCCGCCCCTTCGGGAAGCCGATGATTGAAGATCGCCCACCAAAGATGCGGGTTGGCGATTGCGAATTGCCCATAACCCTGCGCCAACGCGTGAAGCGTTTCTTGGGGTCCGGCATTTTCAGGAACTGCTGCGCGCAGGCTTTGCGCTAGGCGCCCAAGGGTGCGCGAGTTCACCAGAATGATCAACTGGTCCAAATCTTCCACGGCGGTATAAAGCGCCCCCAACGCGCATTCTGCCCGCGCTGTGATCTCCCGTGCTTTCAACCCGCGCAATCCGTTCTCTGCGATCAATGCCTCTGCGGCCTTGACCAGTCTTTCCGTGAGGGCGGCGCGGCGCTCTTGTCGATTGTTTCCCATTCCGTGACCAATTGTTTTGAACAATGTTCAAAATTATTCTTGAACATTGTTCATGGTTGCCTTATCTGTTTTGAACGTTGTTCAAAAATGGAGGAATGGCAAGTGATAAAACAACTTTTTACTTTGGTGCGTGGACGCTCAGAAGACGCGGCCCTGGCTGCGATGGATGCAAATGCGCTGTCAATTTTGCGCCAGCAGTTGCGTGAGGCCAGCGCGGGTGTCGAGCAATCGCGTAAGGCGCTCGCGGTCGTAATGGCCTACGCGGGGCGGGAGGAAACGCAGCTTCAGCAGCGCGAAGCGCAGATCAAATCCCTCGAAACCCGCGCGTTGGCAGCGCTTGAACAGGGTCAGGAAGAGCTTGCAGTTGAAGCCTCGGAGGCGATTGCCGAACTCGAAGATGAAGCAGCCGCGACGCGCGTCACCATCAAGACCTACACGGCGGAAATTAACCGGCTGCGTGCAACGCTAAAGGCCAGCGAGGCGCAATTTGCGGAGCTCAAGCGCGGCCAACGTCTGGCCGAAGCAAATGACAAAGCATTGAAAATGCGGGGGGCGATGCGCGGGCGGACCCGAACAGACCTTGCCGAAGCCGCTACGACGCTGCGCCGCTTGCAAGAACGGCAAGAGCACGCCACTGCGACCGCCGAAGCGCTGGATGCGCTTTCTACGCCGCGCAATGCTGAAAGTTTAGAAACACGTCTCGCCGCTGCGGGGTGCGGAGAGGCGCAGAAAACCGCTGGCGCCGATGTATTGGCTCGGCTCAAAAAGTCAGCTACAGAAAAGCAGCTTTGATTATCAATCGGTTCAAATGAAAGGGCAAAACAATGAACACTTATATTAACAAACCATCACAGGCCTGGACCCTGTTTACATATGTGCAATTTGGCATTGCGGCCTCAATGATGGCGGGCGGGATATATTTCCTTGAGGCTTCCTTTGCCGCCAAGGGCTTTTACGCGATGGCGGCGATCATGCTGGTCAGCTCGACCGCTGGGATCACCAAAGCGATCCGTGACGCAGAAGAGAGTAATCGTATACATAATAAGATCGAAGATGCACGCACAGAAAAACTTCTTGCCGAGGTGCGTGAGCCCTAGAGCGTGTCCGTCTTGACCGGATTCAGGATTCCCTTGCGACCTGAGCTGT
>CAYWNJ010000442.1:0-2631 GCA_964459535.1 uncultured Rhodobacterales bacterium | reverse complement strand
GCCTTGGCCGAGATCCAAATCGCCTTGGAAAAGGCTGTGGCGCAGGTGACTGAACTGGACGGCTATGAGCTTAAGCGCGTGATGCGCACCGGGACGGTCGCCACCCATGATGACCGAAATTGGGAGCTGCGCGATCAGGACGGGCCCGTGCAGCGCCTCAGCCAATCCCGCGCCATCGCGCTGGACATGGAAAGCGGCACCATAGCCGCCAATGGCTATCGCTTTCGCGTGCCCTATGGCACCTTGCTTTGCGTCTCGGACAAGCCTTTGCATGGAGAGCTGAAACTGCCGGGCATGGCCTCCGAGTTCTATGCCCGCCAAGTCGCCCGCCATCTGATGATTGGAATCCGAGCGATGGAACATATCCGCGCCACACCACTTGAGCGCATTCACAGCCGCAAACTGCGCAGCTTTGACGAAACCGCGTTTTTATAGAATTTTAGAGATCTTAAACAACCTATTAAAGTGATTATATACAAATAGTTACGTCGATATTGTAAATGAAACACAAACTCGGGCCTCGCCCATTAACACTTTGGCAAACCCCGCTTGCTAGGTTGATTTCAGGTCGGGGGGCCTGAGTGGGTGAAGGGAAGCGGTGATGCCAAAGGGGCTCATAGCATTTATCTGGGCGCGATGTCGCTCGATGAACACAAGGCTTTGGGGTGCCCAAAAGCGATCAACGCTGAGCCGGGCAGAGCTACAAAAGCTCTTTGAGGAAGAATTTCGCCGGATACCGCGACTAAAAGGGTCGCGGTATAAGTTGGAAAAGCAAACCTAGTTTCAAAGCACAATTTAGCGCGTCTGGCCAGTGTCTGTTGCGCGGCAGATACAGCCTAACGCGCGCCAAGCATCGCGAGCCTGATTAAGCTGCGCTCGACAAGGGCCATGGCGGGGGCGGTTTGGCCTGCTGAGCGCAAGGCAAGGTCGGTGTCGGTGATAACGGCCAGCGCGGCCTCCAGGCGCTCCGCCCCCCATCGGCGTGATTGCGCGAGCATTTTGTCCCGGTTTGGCCCCCATAGTGCCGGCCGTCCCGATGTATCTGACGCGGCGCGATACAGCGCCGTAAAGTGGCGCATCAAGCCAATGCAAAGCGCAACGGCTGTAACACCTTGATCTTGCAGCCTGCGCATCATCGGGCCGATTTGATCGGCCCGCCCATCCCCGACCAACAGCAAGATATCGTCAATTTCCGCGTCAACCGACATCGGAGCACAGGCGGCGATATCGGCAAGGTCAACAGGCTTGCTATCATTCAGCTTATAGAGCGCCAGCTTTTCCAGGGTTTGCTGAAAGTCCCCCGGATCCAAGGTCAAAGCCAGCTCCTCAAGCGCAGCGCGGGGCCCTTGATCCTCGATCCGAAGCGCTTTGTCTTGCAGCATCCGCTCTATCTCGGCCCGGCTCGGGGGGGTATCGTAGATCGCTGCGGCATAGGCGCTCGGGTGCGCCTCAAAGGCTTTGCGGAGCTTTGAGGTTGGCTTGAGCGCACCAGCTGACACGATGATCTGCGCATCCCCAGGCTCCCAAGCCTCAAGAGCGGGCAGAATATAGCGCGCCTGCGTCTCGCTCGCATCCTCTACAAAGGCAACGCGGGGACCGGGGAAAAAGCCGATGGCCTTGATCGCGTCCATGAGCAGCGCGGGTTCGGCGCGCAGAGCACTGGCTTGGATCCGCGTCAGGCGCATTTCTTCGGCGCCGTTTGGCCCGATCAGCGCTTTGATCACCTGCTGCCGCTTCAAGGCGACGCGCATGGCATCGCTGCCAAAGATGAGCACGCCGAGCGCGTCCGTTTTTGGTTTGGTAAAATAGGCGTCGAGTTCGCTGGTTTTCAGCTTCATCGCGTCAAAGGGGTTGCGCGATCAGGTGGGTGACCAACATGTCTGCTAAGATTGTGATTAACCGCTCTTGGGCATCTCGCTGCGCCGCAAGCGTTGCAACTGTCGTTCCCGTCGCAGAATAGCTTGTGAAGTTCGAGACTTCCCCCGTCGCGCGCTCTTCGTCTGTACCGCTATCTGTCAATGTATAACGCGCCGTGCCAAGCAGCGAATACCGCTCGATATCGCCATCTGCATCAATGGCTAAGCCTTCCTCGCGCGTGTCCAGCACCACGCTTAGATCAAACGCAGGATCGCCGGCGATCCCCAAACGCTCTTCAAGCCGCCGGACAAGGATATATGTCGTCTCGTCCGACGGCTCGCCAAAGGCAATCTGCCCGCGTAGCTGCGCGCCGGTGCTGCCCGGCCCGTAGGCCGGGGTAAAGCCACACGACACAAGGGTCAGCAAAGACAGAAGCGCAAGCCTATAGGACCACATTCACAATCCTCCCTGGAACAACGATAACCTTTTTGGGCGCGCGGCCTTCAAGAGCCTTTTGTATCACATCCGACGCGAGAGCCAAAGCCTTGACCTCTTCCACATCCGCGCTGGCCGCAACCTTCAACTCATCCCGCCGTTTGCCGTTGATTTGGATCGGCAATGTAACAGTATCCGAAACCAATAGCGATTCGTCAGCCTCGGGCCACGCGGCCTCGGCGATTAGCCCGGTGCCGCCTTGATGGGCCCAAATATCCTCTGCCAGATGCGGTGTCATCGGGGCCATGAGCTGGGCGAGGGTCATAATGGCTTGGCGCT
>CAYWNJ010000441.1:0-2642 GCA_964459535.1 uncultured Rhodobacterales bacterium | reverse complement strand
ATGTGCGGCTTGCGCGCGCCTCAGCCAAGGCGTCTCCGTCACCTCGTTGAACGCACGCAGCCGTCGGCCCAACGTTCCCAATATACCCTAGGATATAAGGCAGAAACATAAGCGTTGTGAGAACGCCCGTCGCCGCCATCCAGTGGATCTCGGCGCTCATCGCTTACTCCGCAGCCACTGCGCTCATCTCTTGACCCGAGGCCGCCATGATCGCCTTGACGATGTTGTGGTAGCCCGTACAGCGGCAAATATTGCCCTCAAGATAGGCGCGGATCTCGGCCTCGGTCGGTTTGGGGTTCTCTTTGAGCAGCGCCGCCGCCGTCATCACCATACCCGGCGTGCAGAAACCGCATTGCAAACCGTGATGATCCTGAAACGCCTGCTGGATCACATTCAGCGAGCCGTCCGCATTGGCCTGCCCTTCGATGGTCGAGACCTCCGCCCCATCCGCCTCGAGCGCAAGCATCGTGCAGCTTTTCACAAGCGTGCCATTCACATGCACCGTGCAGGCGCCGCACTGAGACGTGTCACAACCGATATGTGTTCCAGTCAGTTCCAGCGTGTCGCGCAGGAATGAGGATAAGAGCGTCCGCCCCTCAACCTCTCCAGACGCGGCTGCGCCATTCACCGTCATTGAGATCTGTGCCATAAATCTCCTCCCATTTTCTTATCCGTTATGCGCGAGTTAAGCACGGGCCGCGCGGCTTGGGAAGCACCCATAAACCTGACTATTTTACTTTAATTGTAAAATTTTCGCGCACGCGCGCCAACGCGTCAGACCACATGCGTGTGAGTAGCGCGCCCATGACGCGGCTGCGGGCGTGAGGGAATTTCCTTGAGCAGCCCCCCAACCCCCATGCCCGCGATATCGGTATCTCGAACCGGTATGCCGCACAGCACCCGTGAGAGAACCCAATCTGCACCGTTGAGCGCCGGAGAGCGGGCACATCCCGGCAAGCCAATCACGGGCCGGTTCTGATAGTCACCGATAAAGAGCAGGTTACCCGGATCGACCGGCATACCAAAGCGCTCAACCTCGCCCCCGGCCAAGCGCAGTGCCGCTGGCGCGACATCCTCGGGGTCCGATGTAGCAGAGCCGGTCAGAATGAGCACGACCTCGCTCTGTGTTTGCTGGATTGCATCGGCCAAGGCAGGGGCCTCATGTGGCACCATGATCAGCTCTGAAAGATCCGCGTCTAATGCCGCGAGACGGCCCGCAATCGCCTCCTGCCCTTTGGCGCCCGGGCCTCCGGGTATTTCGCTTATAATCAGCGCAACCGAGCGCCGCGTCGGCGGTGCGAGCCGCAACGCCCCCTGCGCCGCATCGCAGGCCGCCTTTAGCGCACCACCTGGCACGGCATAAGAGATAATCTTGAGCGTCGCGAGCATCCCCCGTGTTTGCATTTGCTGATAAGCGGGGACCGTGGCAATCGTAATCATGGGATGCACGGCATTCACGGCTTGGATCCGCGCGGCATCCAGCAGCGCTACGCCCGGACCCGAGGCCAACACATTCACCCGCCCGGTAAAGGCTGCGCTGAGCGTGACATGCGCGGCGACCGGATCAGGGATCAGCGCCTCTGCCAGACGCGCGGCGGCGGCATTTTCTGCAACATCGCCAGGCTCAAGCCGCGCCACGACGCCCGAGGATAGGCCCGCCCGCCCGAGCGCCTCAAGATCTGCCGCCTCAAGCACGCGCCCTTTGCGCAAGCGTCCGCCTGGCACGCCAACAGAATGGGCCAGGATTGCGCCTTGCGCCTGCGCCAGCGGGACCGGGCCGAACTTCATGCCTGCGCTCGAAGGGTCGCGATCATCTCAGCCAAAATGCTCGCCGCGATCTCGGGAGGGCTCGCCGCGCCAATATCCAAACCAATTGGGGCATGGATGCGGGCAATCTCAGCCTCGGTAAAACCCGCTTCGCTCAAGCGCGCCACCCGCTTGGCATGGGTGCGCTTTGAACCAAGAGCCCCGATATAAAACGCTTTTGAACGCAAGGCGATTTCGAGGGCTGGATCATCTAACTTAGGATCATGGGTCAGCAAGACGACAGCGCTCCGCCCGTCCAAGCCGTAAGCATCGAGCGCCTCATCCGGCCATTCCTCCAAAATGGTTTCGCCTGGAAACCGCGCTTCCGAGCCAAAAGCACCCCGCGGATCAATCAGCACGGGCGCGAACCCGGCGATCCGCGCCATGGGCACCAAGGCTTGGGCGATATGGACCGCCCCCACAATGGCCAGACGCAAAGGCGCTGCATGGATATGGACAAAGGTCGCCCCGTCCTCTTCAAAGCCAGAACGATCTGCGCGAAACCGCTCGGCAAAGCCATCGGGCACAAGCCGACGCTCCCAGGTTTCAGTATTCACTACATAGCCGAGCGGAGCACGCGCGGTGCGGGCTGCGACAAGCTCTGCCAAGAGCGGCTCTGGCAAGGCGCCGCCCACCGGCTCGACCAATATGCGGATCGTGCCACCACAGGCTAGGCCCACAGCAAAGGCATCTTCATCGCTTACCCCGTATTCGAGAAGGCGGGGCGCGCCCTTTGCCAGCGCCTCCTGCGCCTCAAGCATAACAGCGCCTTCGACGCAGCCGCCCGAAACGCTGCCCTGCATTTCCCCATCCCCAGAAATCACAAGTTGCGCACC
>CAYWNJ010000440.1:0-2648 GCA_964459535.1 uncultured Rhodobacterales bacterium | reverse complement strand
GCCTGATCAATCGCGTTGGGCACCGACTCGAGCCGAATACGCGCCCCGCGATAGGGGAACGAGGCGCAATCTCCCGCAGCCCAAACATGCGGCGCAGAAGTCCGCCCTTTGCTATCCGTCGCGATCCCGTTGTCGAGGGCAATCCCTGCCGCATCCGCCAGCTTAGTCTCTGGCGCGATGCCAACCCCAACGATGGCGAAATCGAGGTCAAGCTGGCTACCATCGGATAAAATTGCCCCGCTGACTGCGCCATCCCCCGTCAGGCGCTCCAGACCAACACCCTCGCGGATGTCGACCCCGTGGGCGCTGTGTAAGTCACGGAAAAAGGCGCTGGTTTGAGGTGCCGCGACGCGCTGCAAGATGCGCTCGGCCATCTCGACCAGCGTTACCTTTAGCCCCTTTTTCGCGGCGACCGCGGCGGCCTCTAGCCCAATATACCCCCCGCCAACGATCAAGACGCGCGCGCCGGGTTGAAAGCGCGGTGCCATTGCATCCGCATCCGACAGATCGCGCACGGTAAACACCCCGTCAAGCGCGCCGCCGATGCTGGCGGGCAAGCGGCGGGGCGCGGAGCCGGTCGCGAGGACCAAATCGGTATAGCTCAGCGCGTCATCTTCAAGGCGCACCGTCTGGCGCGCCGTATCAATTGCGGTGACCTCCGTGCTCAAGCGCAACTGAATATCGTGCTCGGCATAATAGCTTTCAGGGCGCAGAAAGAGGCGATCAAGGGTCAGCTCACCCAGCAAATAGGCTTTGGACAGCGGCGGACGTTGATAAGGCGGCACAGGCTCGGCACCGATCAGCGTAATTTGCCCTTCAAACCCTTCGCTGCGCAGCTTTGCAACGCAGGACGCACCCGCTTGGCCTGCACCAATCACCACGACATGCGCCATATGATACCCTTTCTTGCTGGTCCGATGCCACGGCTCACCCTATATCTTGCCCATCTGCAAACGCAATTGCTTCGAAAGGTCTATGATATGGCGATATCCGTTGGCGACACGCTCCCTGATGTTACTCTGACAATGATGGGAGAGGGCGGCCCTGAACCCGTAACCCTTTCGGACAAAACCAAAGGGCGCAAGGTTGTTATCTTTGCGGTTCCCGGTGCCTTCACCCCGACCTGCCATTCGGCCCATATGCCCAGCTTTGTGCGTACGAAGGACCAGTTTGCCGCGAAAGAGGTGGACGAAATTCTATGCGTTTCGGTGAATGACCCGTTTGTGATGAAAGCTTGGGGAGAAGCCACCGGCGCGGCAGAGGCAGGCATTACGTTGCTCAGCGACGCACAAAGCGCTTTTACCACCGGGATCGGGATGAATTTTGATGCCCCGCCCGTTGGCCTGATGGCGCGCTCCAAGCGTTATGCGATGGTGGTCGACGATGGGGTTGTCACCGTCTTGCAAGCCGAGGAAAACCCAGGCGTTTGCGAGGTCTCCGGCGGCGAGGCTCTGCTGGACTCGCTTTAGGGCGAGTTGCAGTCGATTGTATTCAACGAGCTAGAGTGCCCGGCTTTAAATATAAGGCATCCAGCGGCACTTCGGATAGCGCCGTTCCGAGGGGTGGCGCAATCGCGCCGCCCCGTGGGGGCGGAACGGCGCGGCGCAACAGTGCCTGTTGCGCGGGAGATATGTTCGGGGCGCGCATCTCTAAATTTAACGTCGGACGCTTATTAGCTGCGACATGCGCAAAGCAAATCAGGCTCGGGACCCCCAAAGGCAAATGACGCATCCGCGTCTTGCTACTCCGCAGCGACCTGCGTACCCCCAGCGGCCTCCAACCGAACCGCGCAGTACTTGAACTCTGGGATCTTGCCATAAGGATCAACCGCCGGGTTGGTCAGAATATTCGCAGCCGCCTCGACAAAGGCGAAGGGCAGAAAGACCATATCAGGCGCGACGGCGCGATCCTCGCGGGCCATGATCTCAATACTGCCCCGTTTGGTCGTCAAGCGCACCATATCCCCCGGCGCGATACCCAGCTTGCGGATGGTCGAGGGGTGGAGCGAGCAATTCGCTTCGGGCTCTACTGCGTCCAGCACACTCGCCCGGCGGGTCATGGAGCCGGTATGCCAATGCTCTAGCTGCCGTCCCGTGGTCAAGATCATCGGGTAATCCGCATCTGGCATATCATCGGGCGGGATCACCGATGCCGGGGTAAAACGCGCCCGCTTGTCCGCTCGGGGGAAGCCATCCCCAAAGACAATCGGCTGGCCCGGATCCTCGGGACTGAGCGAGGGGTAAGTCACCGCGTTCTCGCCCTCAAGCCGCGCCCAGGTGATATTGTCGAGCGAGCGCATGTTCTGCTTCATCTCGGCAAAGACTTCACTGGGATGGGAATAGTCCCAAGGCAATCCACAGCGCTTGGCCAGCTCATTTGTGATCCACCAATCCTCTTGCGCCGCGCCAGGGGGCGGCACGGCGGGGCGGCCCATTTGCACTTGACGGTTGGTGTTGGTGACGGTGCCGGTCTTTTCGGCAAAGGCAGAGGCGGGCAGGATCACATCGGCATAATTCGCCGTTTCGGTGATAAAGATGTCCTGCACCACCAAGTGATCAAGCTTGGCCAGCGCGTCGCGGGCGTGCTCGACATCTGGGTCAGACATCGCCGGGTTTTCGCCCAGGATATACATCGCCTTGATCTGATCG
>CAYWNJ010000439.1:0-2653 GCA_964459535.1 uncultured Rhodobacterales bacterium | reverse complement strand
TGGGGGCGCGAGGTGGCCGCGCTCGCGGGGCTAGAGCTGCCTTTGATGCCCACGGAGCATCAGTATTTCGTTACTGAAACCATTCCAGAGATCGCCGCACAAGGCCGCCGCCTACCCTCGGTCGCGGACCGCGATGGCGAGTATTATATGCGCCAAGAGGGCCAGGGTCTCTTGATCGGGGCTTATGAGAAGGACATGCGCTTTTGGGCCGAGGACACAACGCCGCTTGATTTCGCCCATGACCTTTTCCCCGATGATCTGGAACGGATCGAAGAGAATGTCATGCGCGCCATTGACCGCGTGCCTGTCGCGGGCAGCGCGGGTATCAAGCGGGTGATCAACGGCCCGATGATCTGGTCGCCAGATTCGAACGTGCTGCTGGGCCCCGTGCCCGAGATGCGCGGGTATTTCTGCTGCAACGGGATCATCCCCGGCTTTAGCCAATCGGCAGGCATGGGGCTGATGGTGGCGCAATGGATCATTGAGGGCGAGATGGAGTATGACCTCTTTCCCTGGGACATGGCGCGCTTAGGCAGTTGGGCCAGCAAAGCCTTTACCAAGGCCAAGGTCGAAGATGTCTATGCGCATCGCTTCGAAATCCACTTCCCCAATGAAGAGCGTGCGGCAGGCCGCCCGGTCCGCACCCGCCCTGCCTATCAGATGCAGCGCGAGTTGGGCGCGGTGATGGGGTTGAACTATGGCTGGGAGCATCCGCTTTGGTTCGCTGAAACACCCGGAGCTGTTGATACCGATGGCTTTACCCGCCAGAACTGGTGGGCGCCCGTGGGCGAGGAATGCCGGATGCTGCGTGATCGCGCTGGGATCATCGACATTTCCAACTTTGCCAAATATCGCGTTGCAGGTCCGGGGGCCGAGACGTGGCTGAACGCGCTCTTTGCCAACCGGATGCCGCGCCTTGTTGGGCGCTCCTGCTTGACCCCGCTCATTGGTAAGCGGGGCGGCATTGCCGGAGATTTCACTGTCACGCGCACTGGGGACGAGGAGTTCTGGGTGATCGGCTCTGGCATGGCCGAGCGCTACCATCAGCGCTTCTTCCGCGACGTGCCCCTGCCCGAGGGCACAACATTTGAAAGCATGACCGAGGCGATGTGCGGCTTTAACGTCGCTGGACCGGACAGCCGCGCCTTGCTTGGGCGGCTCACCAATGCCTCGCTCGCGACCGAGGATTTCCCCTTTATGCGCTCGGCCTGGATTGATCTGGCAGGCGTGCGCGCTCTGGCCTTGCGGGTCTCCTTCACCGGCGATCTGGGTTGGGAGCTGCATTGCGCCGAAGAAGATCAGGTCCGGCTTTATACCGCGCTTATTGAGGCGGGCCGGGACATGGGGATTGGCCCTGTCGGCAGCCGCGCGCTGATGAGCCTCAGGATCGAGAAGGGCTATGGCTCTTGGAGCCGTGAGTACAGCCCCGAGTACTGGCCGCAAGAGGTCGGGCTGGAACGTCTGGTCAAGATGGACAAGGATTTTCTCAATAAATCCGCCGCAGGTGAGATGATGGCCAAAGCCCCGCGCGAGCGCTTGGTGCTGCTGCATCTGGACGAGACCGATGTGCAAACCTCGAACGCAGATGCAACGGGGGGCGAGCCGATCTTTATGGATGGCCAAGGCATCGGGCGCATCACATCGGGCGCTTATGGGTATACGGTCGGCATGAGCCTCGCGCTGGGATTCGTCAACGATGGTGCGCCAGGTGATCGGGTCGAGGTGATGGTCCTAGGCGCGCCCCATGGCGCAACGATCCTTGAAGCGCCCCCTTTTGATCCCGACGGTCAAAAGCTACGTGCATAGCCTGAAAAGGGGCCCGAAACTTAAACCAAAGGAGTTTCGGGTCGCGAAACGGAGGAGGAGAAGATTGAGCCCAATTGGACTAATTCGGCTCAGCTTTCATCACAAATGATATACTCTCAATAGCGTGTGCAGAATAAAACGTATATGACTACGGAGAAGGAGCACCGTTGCTCTCAGAAATTTCCCCTCTGAGCAAACGCGCATCACACCTGTCTTTTTGCAGCCCGGTCTTCGGAAACAGCAACCCCCGAGCGGCATTCGCAGTTGATCATTCCCAGTCTAAATGATCCGGTCCAAACATCGCCGATGTTCTCAATCCGCGGCACCCACTCACCCGCTCAGATTTCTCTGACCATCTTTGTCAGCTCGATTTAATACGTATTTTTTAATCTGGGCCTGGCGCGACTCTGCATTGACGTGCCACGTTAGGCCGCCTACCCCGTTGGCAAAGGAGAACGTTATGTCGCATGCCTTGGTTGTAGTTGATGTGCAGAATGACTTTTGCCCCGGTGGCGCGCTCGCCGTGCCCGGAGGAGATGAAATCGTTGCGGGTATCAATGCGCTGATGCGCGAAGCAGACGCCGTGATCTTAACCCAAGACTGGCATCCCCCGGATCACAGCAGCTTTGCCGCCCAGCATAGCGGGCGCGCGCCTTATGACGTGATCAACATGCCCTATGGCCCGCAAGTGCTCTGGCCTAGCCATTGTGTCCAAGGCAGCACGGGCGCTGCGTTTCACGCGCATCTTGACGTGGACAGGGCCGATTTGATCATTCGCAAAGGCTTCCGGCGGGCCATCGACAGCTACTCGGCGCTCTTCGAGAATGACCATGAAACACCGACGGGC
>CAYWNJ010000438.1:0-2655 GCA_964459535.1 uncultured Rhodobacterales bacterium | reverse complement strand
CCTTGGACAGTCAGCCAGATCAGCGCTGCCCCGGCGAGGATAAGGAAGGGCACCATCGCGACATTAACCGCCGTCCAACCTGTCTCCGCGCCACTGCCCGCGCAATTCATCAACCCGCCTGAAGCCAAAGAGGCGACGGTTACGCTCCCAAACACGATCAAATCATTAAGCCCCTGGATCGCGCCGCGCTCGGAGGCGTTATGGGATTGAGACAACAGCGTTGTCGCCCCGATAAAGCCGAAATTCCAGCCTAGCCCCAGCAGGATCAATGCCGCAAAGAAATGCGGAAGGGTAACGCCGGACAAGGCCACAGCACCGGCCACCGCCAAGATGATAAGGCCCAGCCCCATAATCCGCGTCGCCCCAAACCGCGCAATCAAATGGCCAGTGAAGAAACTAGGCGCGAACATCGCCAAGACATGGCCTGTTACGACATTCGACGCGTCCGGCTCGGTGTACCCGCACCCGACCACCGCAAGTGGCGTCGAGGTCATGACCAGGTTCATCAACGCATAGCAGACTGCCCCGCAGATCACCGCAACAGCAATACGCGGCTCGCACAGCATTTCCCGACGCGTCCGCACAGGCTCTGATATCTCAGAGGAACGTGGCGGCTTGGGGATATCCAAGAGCAGAAACAACGCCATGCCACCGATATTGAGCGCAATCGCCGCCATATAGATCGGAAAATAGCGCATAGCGCTGGCATCCGCATTGGCCTCGGTCATAAAGGCCACAATCTGCGGTCCGATGATGGCCGAGATCAACCCACCTGCCATCACATAGGAGATCGCCTTGGGCTTGAACGCGTCCGAGGCGGTATCTGCCGCTGCAAAGCGGAAAAAGCCTTGCGAAGACATATAGATACCGGTCAGATAGCTGCCAAGCAAAAAGACCGTAAAGCTCTCTAAAACCAGGGCCCAGGCGCAGATCGCCGATCCCAGGAGCCCGCCCAGCGCGCCGATATAAAACCCGGTCCGGCGGCCCATGCGTTGCATCACCGCGCTTAGCCAAGGGGCGGTGGTCATCGAGCCAAAAACGATCAGCGAAATTGGCAAGGTCGCCAGACAGGCAAAGGGAGAGAGCTTTTGCCCCGCCAGCCCCCCGATGACAAAGATCATCGTAATCTGGCTGCCCAAAAGCGCTTGCGCCGCCACGAGAACCGCAACATTCCGCTTGGCTTTCGTATCATCAACTATATCCATGCCGCCTGCCTAAACCGATGCGCCAAGCTCGGCAAGCCGCTTGCGTTGCAGAGATTTGAGCGGCACAAGCGCGGCATGACTTCCGTTCCCAAATCTATCGAGACCGATGCCGATGTCGCGCAAGGCGCAGCCTGGCTGGCAAAGCGTGACCCACGATGGGCGGCTGCCCTCGCGCAAACCGGCGCCTTGCCACTCCGGCGGCGACCCGACGGGTTCGCCCAACTCTTCAGCGCCATCGTCAGCCAACAAGTCAGCACCGCAAGCGCCGCCGCCATCTGGAGCCGGATCGAGGCCGCCGGGCTTAACCATGAACCCGCCGTGCGTGCGGCGACGACAGAAGATCTGCGCGCGGTCGGGCTCAGCCGACAAAAGATCGCCTACGCACAAGCGCTCGCAGCCGCAGCCATCGACTATCAGGCACTGCGCAACGCGCCCGATGCCGAGGTCGTGGCCACCCTCACTCAAGTCAAAGGTATCGGGGTTTGGACGGCCGAGATTTACGGCATGTTTAGCTTGGGCCGCACCGATATGTTCGCCCCTGGCGATCTCGCCCTGCAAATCGCCGCGCAGCACTTGCTCGGCCTACCGGGCCGCCCGCGTGAGAAGGAACTCCGAGAGATTGCACAAGACTGGTCGCCGTGGCGATCGGTTGCAGCGCGCGGTCTCTTTGCCTACTACCGGGTTATAAAGGGCCGCGAGGGGATCACATGACACGCGTATTACAAGCTGGCAGACATGCACCGGCCTCCGGAGAGCTGCGCTCCATCGTGGTTTTCCTGCATGGGTACGGCGCGAACGGCGCGGATCTGCTGGGCCTCGCCGAGCCGCTCTCCGAGCACTTGCCCGACACGCTCTTCGTCGCGCCCGACGCGCCCGAGACCATCCCCGGCATGCCAATGGGCCGGCAGTGGTTTCCCATCCCCTGGATCGACGGATCAAGCGAGGAGGCCGCAGAGCGCGGGATGGAAGCCGCCGTCGCAGATCTCAACGCCTTTCTAGACACGTTGATGGTAGACGAAGATGTCCTCCCAGAGCAGGTCGTACTTTTTGGCTTTTCGCAGGGAACCATGATGGCGCTACACGTCGCCCCACGGCGGGAAGATCCCGTAGCAGGCGTTGTCGCGTTCTCAGGTCGGCTGTTGCGGCCCGAACTATTGACCGATGAGGTGATCAGCCGCCCCCCCGTTCTGCTGGTGCATGGCGATGCCGATGACCTGGTTCCCCCTCAATCCTTGGCCGAAGCAGCCGAAACGCTTCAAGGCGCGGGCTGGAAGGACGTCTATGCCCATGTAATGAAAGGCACCGGACACGGCATTGCCCCCGACGGCCTATCCGTGGCGCTTGCCTTTATGCGCGATAAGTTGGGACTATAATGGCGTACACGTAAGAAACACGTCATTTAGATGCACACCGACACCTCCTAGCCTGGCGGTTTAGTTTTGGGGTCATG
>CAYWNJ010000437.1:0-2676 GCA_964459535.1 uncultured Rhodobacterales bacterium | reverse complement strand
GAGGGGACCGAGATTGCAATCGTAACCTTTGGCAACGGGCGCTACTTGGCCGAGCAAGCCCAGGTGCCAGGCGCGCGGATTGTGGATCTGCGCTGGCTCGCGCCCTTGCCTGAGACGGCACTGCTTGACGCCATCGCCGGGTGTCACAGCGTGTTGGTTGTGGACGAAACACGCCGCTCGGGTGGTATCGCCGAGGCTGTCATGACCGTTCTTGCAGAGGCAGGCCAGCGGCGTATCGCGCGGCTGACTGCCGAGGATAGCTTTATCGCAACAGGACCTGCCTACGCCGCTACGTTACCGTCGGCAGAGGGTATAGCCCGCGCAGCGCAGGCGCTGATGAATGGCTAGAGCGCGTCCAGCCATAAACCTGAAGATACTTGCCCTGAACTTCTATCCCATAAAGCGAGAATCGTTGCGCCGCGCCGTTCCACTCCTGCGGGGCGGAGCTATCCGAATGGCCGTTTGATGCCTCAGGTTTGTTGGGAGCCCTTCAAAATCCTTGCTCCGGCGCTTTGGACTTCGGGTTACTTGGGCAGCGATGGCACCCACGCATAGCCATTTGGGCAAAGGATATAGGCTTCGCGCAGACCATGCGGCTTGTCCGCGGGTGGTTGCAAAATCGTGTCTCCGCGCGCTTCCGCTCGGGCGACCGCCGCGTCCGGATCCGTCTCGAACAGGTGAAACTGCGCCCCGGCCCCGCGCGGTGGGTTTTCGGGCAACAGCCCGAGCAGGGGGTGCGCGTGATAGGTTCCATCGCTATGCAACTGGAATACCTGCGCGCCATAGCGCATGATCGCGAAATCCGAGGTGGGTTGATGGGCAACAAGGCCAAAGACCTCAGTAAGAAAGCGCACCTCTTCGGCCACATCCCGCACCAAGAGGTTCAATCCAATCCCGCGAAGCGAGGCACCAAAGCTTTCTGCATCAACCGTATCGTAATCCATAGGCGCAGCTATCCCACGCTTGTGCGCCTTCCGTCAATCCTGAGCCTACGCGCTCCAGTCTTTGGCGGCCTCTTTGAGAAACCGCAGAAAGGTCTGCACCTTGGTCGTGCGGTGTAAATCAACATGGGTCACGAGCCAAAGCGGGGCGGACCAATCCTCGCTCCGTGGCAACACTTCAACCAGAGAGTCATGCCGCAGGGCCTCGGTCACCGGCACAAAGCCAATACCCGCCCCGGCTAGGATAGCTTGCTCCAATGTGCGTACATCGGCGCTGCGAAAGGTCAGCGCTGCCTTTGGCACTTGCGCGGCCAGCCATCGGTTAAACGGCGCGCGGCTGTCATCGCTATCATGCCCGACAAAGCGATGCGCTGCGCAATCTTCGATGCTCGCGGGCTTCCCATGGCGCGCAATGTAATCGCGGCTGGCATAGAGCCCCATCGCCTCGCGCACGAAAGGCTGCACGACATTGTCTGGCTGGTCCGGCGCATTCCCGGCGCGAATCGCGACATGCGCCTCGCCATATTCCAGGCGAAAGAGCCGTTCACCCGTCAGATAGCGGATAATGACATCCGGATATTGCTCTTGGAAGGCAGTCAGAACCGGCGCCATTCGGGGCGCGAGCGATACCAGCGAGGTGACCACCAGCTCGCCCGACACGCCAGAGCCTTGCCCCTTTATCCGGCCAAGCAGTTGGTTGAACTGATCCTCTGTCGCCTGCGCCACGCGGAGCAGATCCTCCCCCGCCTCTGTCGCCGTATAACCACGCGCATGGCGTTGAAAGAGTTTGACCCCAAGCCGCCCCTCTATCGCATCAATATGGCGGATCACCGTGGCGTGATGCACGCCAAGCGCTTCTGCCGCGCCGCTAACCGTGCCCATGCGCGCGACGTGATAGGCGGTCTTGATCTCGTCCCAATTCTCCACGGGGCGCTCCTGCAGCTTGCTCTACTGTGCATTTTTGGACATAGTGTGTGAATTTTGGCCAATTGCGTTCGATTTTGCAATGTCCAATTTGTCTTCATATCATGTATACGGAGCCAACCCGATGACTATTTTGCATATCGACGCCTCTGCCCGCCGCACTGGGTCTGTCACACGTCAACTGAGCAAGCAGATTGTCGCCCGCTTGGGCCAAGACGTAATCCGCCGCGACCTTGCTGATCCGCTTCCTTTGCTGGATGAAGCTTGGATCGTGGCCAATTTTACACCCGCGCCCGAGCGCGATCCCACGCAGTCAGACCGTTTGGCCCTATCTGATGCGCTGATAGATGAGATTATGGCAGCCGATACGCTGGTTATCGGCGCGCCGGTTTACAACTTCTCCGTCCCTGCCGCGCTGAAGGCTTGGATTGACCTGATCTGCCGCGCGGGCGTGACGTTTAAGTACACACCTGATGGACCGGTTGGGCTGTTGCAGGGCAAGCGCGCTCTGATCGCGGTCGCGAGTGGGGGCACGCAGGTTGGATCTCAGATCGACTTTGCCACGGGGTATTTGCGCCACATTATGGGCTTTATCGGAATCACCGATGTGCAGATCATCGCAGCAGATCGAATTATGGCCGAGGGGGAAGCCGCTGTCGCTCAAGCCGAGGGGCAGATCGCTCAGATCGCAGCCTAAGCGTTCGGGCATTAAAGCCTTCGACATTAAGCCTGAGGCGTCTCACCTTGAACATGTCTCCCGCGCAACGAGGATCGGGGCGGCGCGCCGTTCCGCCCCCGTTTTGCCGGAGAC
>CAYWNJ010000436.1:0-2704 GCA_964459535.1 uncultured Rhodobacterales bacterium | reverse complement strand
AGAGCCTCTCCGCGAAACCCAAAGCTCTGAATGTTCAGCAAATCCGAGCCGTCAATTTTCGAGGTCGCATGACGGCTGAGCGCCAACGGGAGATCCGGACCTGAGATGCCACAGCCGTTATCCGTCACCCGGATCAAGGTTTTGCCACCATCAGAATAGTCAACCGATATCCGACTGGCTCCCGCGTCCAGCGCGTTCTCAATCAGCTCTTTTACCGCCGATGCCGGGCGCTCGACCACCTCGCCCGCCGCGATCCGATTGATCGCGGCCTCGTCAAGCTGCCGAATGATCGGGCGATTTTCGGGTATGTTGGGGGTGCTGGGCATATTGCTACCAGATGTAGCATGACTGCCAGCGATTCTGCCAGTCATTCCCGCCCGGTCGCCGCCTTGTACCAAGCAATAATCGCAGCCCGTTCCTCGGCGGTTATGTTCGAGACATTTGCAGGTGGCATGGCCTGGCTGATCCCCGCTTGAAGATAGATATCCCGCGCATTCAAAGAGACCTGAGCGGCGCTTTCCAAGATCACCGCTTTGGGTGGCCAATGCAGGCCCGCCCAGACCGGCGCAGCGGCATGGCACATCGCGCAGCGTTTTTGCACGATCTGATGCACACTCTCAAAGCCATCCGCGCTGGCAAAGCGCGGCTGGGGGGCGGCGGCGCTTTGTTGCGTGAACATCGGTGCAGTGCTCAGCCAGGCGATGAGAAGAAATAAGATTACCGTCGCCCCCCAAGTCCAATACGGCGTGCCCCCCCGCGCATGGCGGGTGTTAAACCAATGCCGGATGGTCACCCCGATCAAAAAGATCAGCGCCGCGATCAGCCAGTTCGCGGAACTTGCAAAGGCCAGAGGATAGTGATTGGAGAGCATCAAAAAGATCACAGGAAGGGTCAGATAATTGTTATGCGTGCTGCGCTGCTTCGCGATTTTGCCGTAACGCGCGTCTGGCTCCCGACCGGCGATCAGGTCTGCGACGACGATTTTTTGATTGGGAATGATGATGGCAAATACATTTCCGCTCATCAGCGTCGCGGTAAAGGCGCCCAGGTGCAGGAGTGCCGCCCGGCCAGTAAAAACCTGAGTATAAGCCCATGAGATTGCGACCAGCAGGATAAAGAGACCAATCATCAAATGGGTTTGGTTGGCATTGACAAAAAGCTTGCAAAGCGCGTTGTAAGCCAGCCAGCCGAGCCCTAACGATCCGACGGAAATTGCGATGGCCTGCCAGCGTGAAAGCGCGGCAACATTTGGATCAATGAGATAGTATTCCGCCCCAAGTTAATAAACGAGGGCGAGCAAGACAAAGCCAGACAGCCAAGTGGCATAGCTCTCCCATTTGAACCAGACCAGACCGCTGGGCATATGCGGCGGGGCGATGCGGTACTTTTGGACATGGTAAAAGCCGCCGCCATGGACCTGCCATTCCTCCCCATCAACCCCCTCTGGTAGGCTACGGTCGCGATGCAATCCAAGATCCAATGCGATGAAGTAAAAACTTGTGCCGATCCAAGCCATTGCCGTTGTCACATGCAGCCAGCGCGCGGCAACTTCCACCCAGGACCAAATCACAACCCAATCATACATTCTTCGCCCCCAATCAGACGCCGCCACGCCATGCTTAAAATCCCTACGCCATCAAACCAGGGACGACAATTAGTCCAAACATAGACCGGGCGCTGCGCCAACAGGCAACACCTAGCGCCGCGGCTTATCGTCTTGATTGCACATCGCTCGCTAGACTTCACCTCTATGCTGTGACAAGCACGCGCGACGTATTCGGAGAGACAGATGACCACGACCCGTTTCGCGCCCTCCCCCACGGGCTATCTTCACGTTGGCAATTTGCGCACCGCTCTGATGAACTATCTCATTGCCCGCAAGGCCGGGGGCACGTTTATCTTGCGCATTGACGATACGGATCCTGAGCGGTCCGAAGAGCGATATGTAGACGCTATCAAAGAAGATTTGGATTGGCTCGGCCTGCATTGGGACCGCATTGAGCGACAATCCACGCGGCTTGACCGCTATGCAGAGGCGGCGGAAAAACTGCGGCAGATTGATCGCTTCTATGAGGCGTTTGAGACACCAACAGAGCTTGATCTAAAGCGAAAGAAGCAGCTGAATATGGGGCGGCCGCCCGTCTATGACCGCGCGGCCCTAGAGTTAAGTACCGATCAGATCGGCGCCTTACGCGCTGAGCGCGGGGATGGGGTTTGGCGTTTCAAGCTGGCGCATGAGCGGATTGCCTGGACAGATGGGATCTTGGGCGATGTGAGCATCGACGCGGCCAGCGTCTCGGACCCCGTGCTGATCCGCGCGGATGGCCAGGTGCTTTATACGCTCGCATCGGTCATGGATGATACCGATATGGGTGTCACTGATGTGGTGCGCGGCTCTGATCACGTCACCAACACGGCAACCCAAATTCAGATTATGACCGCCCTCGGCAAAGCAGCGCCGCGTTTTGCACATCACAGCTTGCTCACCGGTCCACAGGGCGAGGCCTTGTCTAAGCGTCTCGGCACGCTGGCGTTGCGGGACCTGCGCGCAGCGGGCGTGCAGCCGATGGCCTTGCTGAGCTTAATGGCACGGCTTGGCTCTTCGGATCCGGTCGAGCTGCGCACAGACATGGACGGACTGAGCGCGGGCTTTGACCTGACGCATTTTGGCGCGGCACCGACAAAGTTCGATGTTGCGGATGTT
>CAYWNJ010000435.1:226-2710 GCA_964459535.1 uncultured Rhodobacterales bacterium | reverse complement strand
CTTCCCGGCAGCACCTGCACTTGAAGCGGCCTTGGCTGCAGAGTGAGTTCGGTGCCCTTGCAGCCCTCTTGGGTCGCTAGGCACAGCCCAACGAGGCGCCTGGCCATGAGGCCAGGCTCCCCAATGCACTCTTGCTTGGATCCATGGCGGATCTGATGAGGGCTTTAGATTCCAATGCGGAATGCTGCCTATAGAACGGCGGCAAACGCGAGCCGGGCGAAAGGAAATCCCGTGACAGATTTTACTATTCACAATTTGGACTCAGCACCTGCTGATAGCTCTGAGCTACTCGAGCGCTCCATCGCAGCGTACGGTCGTTTGCCCGGTTTACATGGTGTGATGGCTGAAGCGCCCGCGTTGCTGGATGGCTACCAGCACCTTCATCGCATTTTTGCAGAGAACACGAGCTTCAACAAAGATGAACTCACGGTTGTTTGGCAGTCTATAAACGTCGAGCATAACTGCCACTATTGCGTTCCGGCTCATACGGGCATTGCAAAGCGGATGAAGGTCGACGACGCAATTACCAATGCCCTACGCAATGAAACAGCGTTGCCTGATGCGCGGCTTGAAGCGCTCCGGACGTTCACGCTGCGAATGGTTCGCGCTCGAGGCGAGGTGACGGAAGCGGAAATGGATGCGTTCTTGGATGCAGGTTTTACACGTCGACATGTCCTAGAGGTCATTTTGGGTCTCGCCCAAAAAGTCATGTCAAACTATACCAACCACGTTGCGCATACGCCGCTGGATGAACCTTCGAAGGCGTTTGTGTGGGAAAAGGTCAAGGGTAGCGATGGGTAAATCGGCGTAACCTGGGCGCATTTTTCGGGCTGTCTGCGCGATTGGCGGCGCGTGCGCGCGCCATAAGGTGAAAGCTTGGACAGACGGGCGAGACGGACGGTCTTTGCTTTGTAAAGGATCCGCACGCCCGGTTGCTCAACGATTGATCAAGACCAACGTTTGTTGGCTTGTTTTCGGCTGTGAATTGCGCTTCCCTCGCACTGTTCACATCAAGTATGGACAGACAATGGACCCTGCACTTTTCCTGTCTTTTCTGGCGGCTACATTGGTGATTGTGATTTCGCCAGGACCAGGTGTTGCTCTGGCGTCCAGCCAGGCCGTCCGCGCGGGTCCGCGCGCAGCTATTGCTACGGTGCTCGGGGACGCGTTGGGGTCCGCTGTGCACATTTTCATAGTTGTTCTTAGCCTGCAGGCGCTGCTTTCGGTTGCTGATCGTATTTTGCCAGCCATTCAAATAATCGGTGGTGCTTACATCCTTTATCTCGCGTGGCGGGCTCTTTCAGAAGAGCCCTCCGATGCTCCGCTGACGACGCCTTGGCGTGGATATAGGGACGCATTTGTTGCCGGTTTCTTCTCATGCGTCAGCAACCCCAAAGCCATTGCTTTCTTCGCAGCTTTGTTCCCAGGCTTTATCTCTCCCGACCACGATGTCATCACTCAGTCTTTAATCTATGGCGTAATTTTCATTGTGTTGGACGCGCTCTTTCTGATCGGCTACGCGATGTTGGCCGTCACTGCGACAGAGTCTCGGTTTGCTTCGAAGATAAACCTCAACAAGCTTAGTGCGGCAGGCTTGTTCGGTGTTGGGGCGTTGCTCGTGATTAAGGGGCTTCGCGACTTGCGCGTGACAAGTTAATTGCCTGGCATCCTGGTGTGAAAGATCGAGGTGTTGA
This sequence comes from uncultured Rhodobacterales bacterium, assembly GCA_964459535.1. Classification (GTDB taxonomy): domain Bacteria; phylum Pseudomonadota; class Alphaproteobacteria; order Rhodobacterales; family Rhodobacteraceae; genus JBCBCP01. The sequence continues at coordinate 1,016 of CAYWNJ010000435.1, read as the reverse complement.
AGGCGGCATTGGCGAAGACCGTTTACGGTCTCAGATTGTTGTAGCCTAGCGCCTTGTTCGTATTTGGATGTCCCATGGAAGGTTAAACCGAAGTCACCTCTAGCTGCTTGCGCCCAAAGCTACAGGAAATCGCGGCGACACCAATCGACATCCCGGCCATGATCCACCAACTCGTGATAAACATATCCAGGCCAGTGCCAGGCGCGCCCAATAGAACCACGGCCAATGCTGTTCCAATAACAGTCCCGAATTGTCGCACTGCATTGTTGACGGCTCCACCAATCCCAAAGCGAACGCTTGGCAGGTTGGCCACTGACAGGGCCGTCAGGGCAGGAAGCACAAGGCCGACCGACATGCCGCCGAGAATCTGGATGGGGAACATCAAGCTCCAATACGCCGGTGTTGCCGTCACGACCAACGCCATAGTGACTTGCGTAGCTGACAGTCCAACCGCACCTATGATTGCGCGTTTGCGCTGTGACAGCTTTGGAAGCAGCTTACCCACAAATGCAACCGTGGGGATGACCGTAAGCGGTCCGGTGATTACTGCTAGCCCTGCGAGCGTTGGCGAAAAGCCCCACACTTCGATCAGAAAGAGAAAGCTGTGTAAGAAGAGCATACCGAATGAGATGCCGAAAACAAAGGTTGCGACTGAGGCGCGCCCGTAATCAACAAGCCGGAACAAATCGAGATCAATCGCGGCTTCCTTTCGACCACGCGCGTGGAGCACGTAACAGAGCAGTGCAGCAGCACCCAGAGATATGAGTACTGTAATTTGCAACCCAGTTTC
>CAYWNJ010000435.1:0-216 GCA_964459535.1 uncultured Rhodobacterales bacterium | reverse complement strand
ATCTGAATCACCGCACCGGTGAGCAATGACATTCCCGCGATCAGGAGACTGACGCCGACAATGTCGAGAGCGCGTTTCGCGCCAGCTAATGTGTCAGAGTTGAGCCGCCGCACTGTCGCCCACACGACTGCCGCTCCGAACGGCACATTTGCCAGCAGGGCCAGCCTCCAGCCTCCAAGTTCCACCAAAGCCGCACCAATGAGGGGCCCGAGTGCA
>CAYWNJ010000434.1:0-2719 GCA_964459535.1 uncultured Rhodobacterales bacterium | reverse complement strand
GTTAACATCTGCCCGCCCTCGCCAAACATAGTCTCAAAAATTCAATTTAATCGTATGTTTGCTTAGTCCTCAGCCATCCGTAGGATGGCGACGCGCCGACCGCCCCCACGGGCGGCGCGTTCCGCGCTCCCCTCGGTCGGCTTGTGCAAAGCAGAACGGTTGGGACACATAATCAAAATCTAAGCCCTTGGGCCACAATCATCGCCCATCCGTGGATTGGCCTTGGTGACAACGTTGCATTGCGCTTTCAGCTTTGCCACCTTGCGCACATGGAACACCTGCAAAGCTACAAGCGCCGAGATCTTTTGGATTTACCAGACGCGGCCCAGGACGGTTGGACTTTAAAGAGATATGCCCTTCTGGCAGAGGGCAAGGCATATTCGGAGCAATCCGCCGCTTGTGCCACACACGCGGCGTTTGATCGGCTGCCAAAGGCGGGGCATCTGTTAGATGAAAGTACCAATCACGCCATTGGGTTTCAAATCATCCACTTCGCCCAGGTTGCGGTCGTTTCCCCGGTCTTTTACTGGCAATGGGGCAGCGTGCTTGCGCGAGCCTCCCAGATCCGGGCGCCTTGGGACGATCCGACCAATTTTAAAGACGGCGTCCCCGAAATCCTCGGCTGTGTTTGGGAAATGGAAGTCGTCAATTTCGAGGTGACTGCGTGGAAGGCCTCTATGCTCGCCACCAAAGAGGCGCCTTCTGAAAGATTAAAGAGATACCTCGCGCTGAGATTTCAGTAAGACGGGCATACTGACATTTCGGACCGTCCATCGCATGTTGCGAAGCCTCAATCTAAGCCAGACGGTTACTGGCCCCAAAGCGTCCAAAGCGGTTGGTCCGGAATGCTCAGACGCAGCGCATCTCCAATCCGCAAACCACCAGGCCGCTCAACCCAAGCCGTGACACCCCGCCGCCCGCGCGCCGCTTCTTTAAAGCCTTTGCCTTGCTCAGGGAAATGCCGCGCGATGGTTAATCCTGGCTGGTTGCATGGACGGTTTGCCATATCCACCACCAAACACGTACCCGCCGCAGTCTGAAGACGCGACGAGGGGGGGATATGTGAAAAGTCAGGGATCCCCTCAACCACAACCGTGGCCCCAAGCCAAACAGGATCAAGTGTCTCCAACCCCATCCGATCAGCAATCTGTGCTAATTCCTCCGAGCTGATAATGGATAATTGGCGCACATTCGCAATCTCAGTCCCTTTGGGGTGTTGCGCAAGAACACGCGAGCAAGAAAGGCGCGTGTGCCCCCCATAAGGCACGCCGCGCACCCCCTCAAAGCCAAGCTCAAGAGCCTCTACAGCCACGCCATCAATAGCGGGCTCCTTACGCTCCGTCATATGGCCCAACCAGGTGATTGTTGCGATATGATCGGTTGATTTGAGTGCGGGCATGTCAATCTCCAAACTGCCCGGGTGATTTGCCGCAAGACTGAGCGATTGAAAAGGGGCGGTCGCTCGTTCGGCAGCTTTCCACGCATCGAAAAGGACTGGCCTCGGATAGGATGACTCGCTACCGTTCCGGTTGGGGTTGTCCTGGCAGTGGCGAGTTTAAGCAACGCTGCCACCAAAGGGAGTAAACGATGCGCGCAGCGGTTGTCAGAGAATTTAACGAAGATCTTTCCATTGAAACCGTCGACGATCCCGCCTGCCCGGACAATGGGGTGGTGCTTGAAGTGGCCGCATGTGGCGTCTGCCGTTCTGACTATCACGGCTGGACGGGTGGGCATCCCAAGGTGCAAAGCGGCTCGATTTTGGGGCACGAATATTGCGGCACCGTCGTCGAGGCCGGACCCAATGCAACATATAAGATCGGGGATCGTCTAATCGCGCCGTTTATTTTGGGATGCGGGAAATGCTCCGCCTGCCATACGGGGGTGTCCAATACGTGCGAAAGTCAAATCGTCCCTGGCTTTGGCACGCCCGGCGCCTATGCAGAATATGTCGCGGTCCCGTATGATCACAACCTCGTCTACCTGCCCGATACACTGTCGGTGGCGCTGGCTGCCGGGCTTGGTTGCCGGGTCACCACCGCCTGGCACGCCCTGACCGACCGCGCGCAGCTACGCGCCGGAGAATGGGTCGCAGTCCACGGAACCGGCGGGATCGGCCTCTCTGCGTTGCTGCTTGCAAAACTGCTGGGCGCGCAGGTTGTTGTTGTTGACGTGGTCGCAGAGAAATTGACGCACGCGCTCTCACTTGGCGCCGATGCTGCTGTAAACGCGGCCGAGCAAGATGTCGCCGAGGCGATACGTGAGATCACAGGCGGCGGCGCACAGGTCTCCATCGAAGCTCTTGGCATATCCAAGACCACAAACGCCTCCCTCGAATGCCTTGCCACGCTCGGGCGGCATGTGCATGTCGGGATGCCCAACGGCGATGGGATGATGGAGATCAACTTGCGGGCGATTTACGCCAAGCAGCTCTCATTTTACGGAACGCGTGGAATGCCATCCTGGAAATACCCCACGCTTTTAAGCCTGATTGAGCGAGAGGCAGTGGATCTCAGCCCCATGGTCGCTAGAGAGATTTCCTTGGAAGAGGCAAGCGGCGAACTACGCGCAATGAAGGGTCCGACATCTCCGGGCACGGCGGTCATTACAGCATTCAAGTAGCGCGCCTGCGGGTGCGCTGTGTCTGTAGGGATTGCAGATCTCAGTCCCTAGGGCGTAGACTCATAAGTACCAAATGACTATCGCGGCGATGTGGGCCGCT
>CAYWNJ010000433.1:1974-2722 GCA_964459535.1 uncultured Rhodobacterales bacterium | reverse complement strand
CCCGATCCGTCGATCAGGTCGAGGTCCGCTGGACCATGTCCGTCTTTGGCGAAGATCTTTCCGATGAGACCATTCGTTCGCGCATTGATCTGTGGACAGAAGTGAACCGCGAGGATCGGGAAAAGCTGGAGCTGATGCAGGCTGCATTAAGCTCGCGTCACGCAACTGGAGGTCCCCTCGCACAGCCAGATTATGAGGGTACGGTTCGAGATTTCCTAGATTGGCTCGCGCAAGCTGATCAGCTTTATCCTTGATACAATCCCAGCAATAGATGATGATTTTACCGGTATCCATGTTGATAACATAACGATAATGACTTGAGCATCGTTCCACTCAGCCCTTTAGGATACGAAACGAATCGTGATCTACCGCGCGTCGCTCTCTCGTCCGTATGCTGTATTGATCCCGTATAGGTGCGCTTGAGATTTCAGTGTTTATCAGATGCGCAGGGTCCAGCGTTTAGCTTCTTTATTTGCCACCAACTGCCGCGCGTAGCTCTCTGACTTTGGGTTCAGGCCCATTGATTTCCGAGTTGTGTCTTGGTTCACCGCTCACAAAAGAGTGGTGTTTATGTATGATCTTTTCTGGCTGACCGATGCGCAGATGGCACGCCTTGCGCCCTTCTTCCCCAAGTCTCATTGCCCGGCAGGCAATTGCAAAGCAATCTGCCGAGAGGGGATGACCGGCGATTTTTGAGCGGGATGATGAACATTAACCGCAATAGGTTAAACTAACGCACGGGCTATGG
>CAYWNJ010000433.1:0-1962 GCA_964459535.1 uncultured Rhodobacterales bacterium | reverse complement strand
CAGCGTGCGCAAACCTACGGTTTGACGGGCGGGGCGATTGCGCCACCCCTGGGAACGACGCTGTCTGAATTACCCTTGGACGCCTCGGGTTTAAGGTTGGACGCTCTACACCTTGTCTATTTTGTACGCTTAGGTCATTCTTCCACAACTTATTGCGGTGATACCGAAATAAGGGGTTGCCAGATGAGGCGCTTACGCCCACCATGGTTGGTAGGGAAGTCGAAGCAATTGTCGACATCTCGTGCAGGCATCTAGCGCTTGGGGCGCTGCCAGCTCCCCGCGCTAAATCAGATAAAGGTGGGAAAAATGGCCCTCTCCGAGCATCATCTGGACGACGAAATTCACCCAATCGACATTGTCGAGAATTTGGCAGAGCACCGCGCTTGGGACTTTGATCGGATCGCCGAAGATCAAATCGCCATGGCCGTCGAGGCACAGTGGCGCACGTATTCGCTCACCCTCGCCTGGTCAGGCTTTGATGAAACGCTCCGCATGGTCTGCACCTTTGAGATGGAACCGCCGCAGGAGGCGCTGCCGGGGCTTTATGAATTGCTTAATCATATTAATGATCAATGTTGGGCAGGTGCCTTTACCTATTGGGAAGAGCAAAAGCTGATGGTGTACCGCTATGGGCTGGTGCTGGCGGGTGAGCAGATCGCGAGCCCAGCTCAGATTGATACGATGATCAACGCGGCGGTGCTCAGCGCCGAGCGCTATTATCCCGCGCTCCAACTGTTGGTCTGGGGCGGGCGCACGCCCAAGGATGCGCTCCAGGTCGCGATTGCCGAGGCCTATGGCCGGGCGTAGCGCTGCGATTAAGAGGAACGCATGAGTATTGAGCAGATTGCAGCACGCGGCATCGTGCTTTTGGGCTGCGGCAAGATGGGATCGGCCCTGTTGGCTGGACTTCTTGCGCAAGGTGTGCCCGCCGAAGCGGTACATGTCATCGAGCCACATCCGAGCGATTGGCTGCTCCAAACCGGCGTGCAGTTTGGCGCACCAGAGCAGCCGCCAGCTCTGGTGATCCTGGCCGTTAAACCGCAGATCATGGGGGATGCTCTGTCAAATGTTTCGGCTTGGGGCGCAGGCGGGACGCTCTATGTCTGTCGCAGCTGGCACGCCGATTTCAGCGTTTGAAGAGGCGTTTGGTGCGGGCACCCCAATTGTCCGAGCCATGCCAAACACGCCAGCCGCTGTGGGCAAAGGCGTAACGGCAATTTTCGGCAATGCGCCCGCTGGTGCGAAAGGCTTGGACCAAGCGGAGCTTCTGATGCAAACCGTCGGACAAGTGGTGCGGCTTGAAACCGAAGACCAGATGGATGCGGTGACCGGCGTCAGCGGCTCTGGTCCAGCTTATGTCTTCCATCTGATCGAAGCGTTGTTCGAGGCTGGGATCGCACAGGGCTTACCGGAGGCGCTGGCGATGGATCTTGCGCGCGCCACAGTGGCCGGGGCAGGCGCACTTGCGGAAACGTCGCAGGATGGCCCAGGACAATTGCGCCAGGCGGTCACCAGCCCAGGGGGCACCACGCAAGCCGCGCTAGAGGTGCTGATGGACGACAAGGGGGGCCTCCGCCCCTTGCTCCGGCGCGCCGTGGCCGCTGCGGCGGACCGATCAAGAGAGTTGCGAGATGGCTGAGATTACCTATGACGATTTCATGCGCGTTGACATTCGGGTCGGCACGATTTTGCGTACAGAGCCCTTCCCAGAGGCCCGCAAACCAGCGATCAAGATGTGGATCGACTTTGGCGAAGAGATTGGAGAGCGCAAAAGCTCGGCTCAGGTGACCGCGCATTACGATGTCGAGGGGCTGGTTGGGCGGCAAGTTGTGGCGGTGGTGAACTTTCCGCCGCGCCAGATCGGTCCGTTTCGCTCTGAGGTTTTGGTGCTGGGCCTGCCGGATGCGGCGAATGAAGTGGTCTTGCTCAGCCCAGACCAAACGGTGCCGAATGGAGGGCGCA
>CAYWNJ010000432.1:0-2761 GCA_964459535.1 uncultured Rhodobacterales bacterium | reverse complement strand
GCAGCCGAAATGGCGGATAAGCGGGATATCCATACCGCCAATAAAGCCCACGGTACCCGTCTCGGACGCCATCGCGGCCATCATGCCCACAAGGTACGAGCCCTCATGCTCGGCAAAGCCAATCTGACGAATGTTCGGCGCGTCAAGCCAGACCACGTCGACAGCCACAAATTTGGTGTCCGGATAATCTGCCGCGACCGCCGAGAGCGGGTCAGCCATGGCAAAACCCATCGTGATGATTGGGTTCATGCCCGCCTCGGCAAAGCGGCGCAGGGCTTGCTCGCGCTGCGCTTCGGATTGCAACTCAATCTCGCGATAGCTGCCACCGGTTTCGCTGGCCCAGCGCTGTGCGCCATTGTGGGCCGCCTCGTTAAACGATTTGTCGAACTTGCCACCAAGGTCGAAAATCAGGGCGGGTTCGGCCAAAGCGGCGCCTGCACTGAGCGCAAGCGCGGCTGTGGCGCCAAGAATTTTATGCATGAGGGTCATAGTGTATCTCCCGTATTGGTTGGCCGGCCCAAGCTTGCGCCGCTCCGGCTGCGGATGGGGTGTATTTAGGCCGGTAATCCAAGAGAGGGTCAACCGATTCTGCGCATATTTTCCGTCCAGCGCATGAGCACCGCGTCAGCCGCCTCCCCTGCACGCGCGTAATAGGCCGGGCGGCGCGCCTCTTCGACAAAGCCAGCGGCGCGATAGAGCGCCCTGGCCGCGGGATTGTCGGAGGCGACCTCTAGGATGATCTCGCGAACATCTGGGCGCGATTGCAGCTCGATCAGCAAGCGATGTGCATGCCCTTGGCGCCGAGCTATGGGATCTGTTGCTAGGGTTAGGATTTCCGCTTCAGCCGCAATGATGCGCGCCAGCAAGAAGCTGTGCTCGGTCGTTAGTAGCGTCATATGCGGGTTCGATAGCAGGTCTGCGAACTCTTGCGCTGCCCAGGCTCTCGCAGGTGCAAAGGCTTTGGCGTGCAATGCGGCGAGAGTTTGGGGAGTCACAGCAGACGTAGCCCGTCGTCTCGCGTCGGCGCGGCATCTGGTGGGCGGATATAGAGCGGGATGGGCGGTGTGATTTTGTCGCCACCCGCCAGCTTGCGCGCGGCGCGGTGCAACATCGCCGTGACGTGCTCTGCCGGGCCATATTCTAAAGAAAGGGCTGCAGCCCCTAGCTGCTCCAAAGGGACTAGGCGGGGTGTTTGCACTTTGTCCGGATCCCAAAAGTATGCTTGCCCGCGTGTTGTAGGGATTGCGATCTGGGTGGAACCGGAAAGATCTTGCGTTGTTTCAAACAGAGACACGCCCAGCGCCGGGATGCCCAGGCCCAGCGATAACCCTCGGGCGGCAGCGACGCTGATGCGTAGGCCGGTGAAGTTTCCAGGGCCAATGCCAACGGCGAGGGCGTCAAGATCCTTCCAAGTCAGCCCAGCGCTGGCCAAGTGTTCTTCTAAGAATGGCATCAGCCTTTCGGCTTGCCCGCGCATCATTTCCTCGGCCCGCGCAGTCACCGCGCCTTCGCTCAGCACGGCGGCAGCACACCAGGCACCCGAGGTATCGAAGGCCAAAATTCGGCTCATTTCGCGGTTAGCATGTCCAGACCACTCGCGCTATGTCGGGGGAGTTCATCGGCTATGTTAAGCCAAGAGATCGCGCTTTCCGCGTGGCAGTGCATTTGCGGCGCGTAACCGCTGGCATCGTCCAGAATGCCCAAGGGGACATAGGTTTGCCCTGGCAAGTAGTCATAAGTTGCAGCGAGGGCTGAGCCGCATTCCGAGCATGCCCATCGCGCGACGCCCGGGGCAAAGCTGCGGGGCGATAGCGGCGGATGGATCTCGATCCGCTCAAACGCGGCAAAGGCCGCTACGGGCGCGCCGGTTAGGCGGCGGCAATCGGCGCAATGACAGTAGGCGGTTGTCAAAGCAGGTCCGTGCGCACTCACATGATGGGCACCACAATAGCAGCGCCCGGTCGCGCGCGGTTCAGACGGCAACAGGGCGCACCTCAGTCACCTCAGGGATATAGTGGCGCAGAAGGTTCTCAATGCCCATCTTCAAGGTTAGTGTCGAGGACGGGCAACCGGCGCAGGCCCCTTGCATATGCAGATAGACCACGCCGCGATCAAAGCCGTGGAATGTGATATCTCCGCCATCCTGGGCCACCGCTGGGCGCACGCGCGTATCCAAAAGCTCTTTGATCTGACCGACAACCGCCGCGTCCTCTGCCGCGCCTTCGGCATGACCGGAAACGGGCACGGCGTCTTGCGCCATCACCGGCGCGCCGGACTGGAAATGCTCCATGATAGCTCCGAGCAGCGCGGGTTTAATATGATCCCATTGCGCCGCGTCGGATTTGGTCACCGTGACAAAGTCCGAGCCAAAGAATACCCCTGTCACCCCGGCGACAGCAAAAACACGGGAGGCAAGCGGGCTTTTCTCCGCCGCCTCAGGGCTTGGAAAATCTGCCGTGCCCATGTCCAGAACGGTCTGACCCGGCAGGAATTTTAGCGTGGCAGGATTTGGCGTTGCTTCGGTTTGGATGAACATGGCAGGACCTCTGAGAGAGATTTTCTTTGATATGCGGTCCAGGCTTCGCAGTGTCAAGGTTTAGAACGATTCTAAATCTTGATCTATCCACCTGTATCGACCCCGCGGAATCTGCTCAGGTTAGACGAATATGAGAATGGCGTGCCCCCATCGGGTGGTCCGGTTTGATTGTTAGAGCGTGTCCGTCTTGACCGGATTCAGGATTCCCTTGCGACCTGAGCTGTG
>CAYWNJ010000431.1:0-2777 GCA_964459535.1 uncultured Rhodobacterales bacterium | reverse complement strand
CGAACCGCGCAACTCAGCCGCGCGGTCCTTGTCGCCAGCGGCTTTCTCTTCGATCACTCGCTCAATCATCGAACAGGCAAAGGTGACCCCGCAGGCCTTGATCGGTTGGAGGTCCGCGGGCGCTAACAGCAATGGTTGTGACCGGTCGCGAGGACCAAGCGAGTTGGCGAGCAAATCTTCGACGTCGCACAGCGGCTCACCTTTGCCCGCAGCATCAAGCGCCGAAATCAGGTCCGGCATGGCGCACAGATGAGCAAGCGTCGGGGCAAGCGTGAACAGGTCGTAGACCTTGCCTTGCTTCACCAGCACGGGCGTCGGGCCTCGCTCTGGAAAGGCGGGGCTTGCGGGCAGCTGGACGCGGCCAATCAGGCGCGCTTGTTCGGCATCACAGGGCAGATAGTCAGACGCGAACGTCATCGAAAAATCCTTCCGGTATGTTGAATTCGGGTTCGGGCAGGCCCGTGGCTCCGCAATCGAACGCGAAGGTTGCGCCTTGTTCGGGGCTGTCTTCGAGTTGTTCGGGAGTGAAGGTGCAATGTGCGCTGGTCGCTACCAGTTGCGACAGATCGCCATTTGCGAAGGCAACGCTGGTGATGTTGCTGGCAGGGAGGGGGAAACGCGCATCGCACTGCCCTTCGCTGTCATAGCGGCTAACCTGCCCGCCGCCGAAATGGGCGACATAGAGTCGCCCTTTATTGTCGAAGGTCATCCCGTCGGGTGCACCTTCGCTTTGGGTGAAGGTAATGAAAGGCCCACCACGTTCCAATGACTGATTCTGGCTCAGCGCCGCGCGATAGATTGCGTGCTCGTTTGAATCGGTAAAGCAAAGCCACCTTCCATCGGGCGAAAACGCGGGGCCGTTAGTGCAGCCATAGCCTTCATCGAGCCGCTTCAGCCCGGTGCCATCAAGCAAGTAAAAGGCGCCAAGGGTGCCCTTGCACTCCTTTTCCATCGTTCCAGCCCAGAACCTGCCGAGTGGGTCAACCTTCCCATCATTGAAACGGTTATCGGGCAAATGCGGTTCGATCTCAGCGCTTGTAGCAAGCACGTTGAACTCGCTATCGAGCAGCATGAAGCGGCGCAGGCTGGTGGCGACAAATCGGTCACCTTCAGCAAGCCCGATTGACGTGATCCCGCCCGCAAAATCGATCCTGCTCGCGTCCGTCTGGTCAGGCTCTGCAATCAGCAGGCAATCGCTCAGGATATCGCACCAGATCAAGCGCTGCCTACGGTGGTCCCACAGCGGTCCTTCGCCAAGGCTGGCGCGGTAATCCGCGATTATGGCAGCGGCGGGCGCGGGCATCATTCTACCAATTGGTGAAGGAGCCGTCTGGACGATGGCAGTGCGGCAATTCGTCCATGCGGAAGGGGTAGGCTTCAAGCGCTTCGGGGCTGATGCTGGCGCTGATCCCGTTCTGGCTTGGCTTGAGAAGATAGCCATCCTCCCAGACAATATCGCTGGTGATCGCATCGGCCATGGTCTCGCCAGGACGCCTTGGGAGCTCCATCACGCCCATATTGGCAATCGCGATATTGAAATGAAGCGAGGCTGCGGTGGAGATTGGACCAACAGGGTTGTGGACCGCGATATCTACACCGGCCGCTTCCGCCATCGCCGCGATCTTGAGGCCTTCGGTGATCCCTCCGCAGATGCACAGGTCCACCCGGGCAAAGTCGATCAGGTTGGCTTCGAGCAAAGGCTTGAAATGCCATTTGTTCGGGAATTGCTCACCTGCGGCAAGCGGGACGTGTACGTGACGGCGCAGTTCCGCATATTGATGCGGCATGTCTGAGCGAAGCGGGTCTTCGATGAAAAAGGGCCGGTGCGGTTCGACAATGCGGCACAATCTCATTGCCTCGGCAATCGTGAAACGGGTGTGCGCGTCATAGGCGAGATGCATCGCGTTGCCGACGGCGACACGAAGGCCCGCCCATACATCAAGCGCTTCATCGATCCGTGACTGTGCGTCGAACTTTCCATCCGCATCATAGCCGGGCTCAAACCGGACGCATTTCCAGCCTTCATCGCGCGCTTTTTTGCCGTCTTCGACAACCGTTTCGATCGAGCTGGAATTGAGGTGATTGTAGACCATCACCTTTTCCCGCGAAGCACCGCCAATCAGCTTGTAGAGTGGCATGCCCAGCGCCTGCGCCTTGATATCCCAAAGCGCAATGTCGATTGCCGAGATCGCGGCAGAGATCGCGTTGCCAGCAGGATAGAATCCTGTGCGTGCCATCTTTTGCCACAGGATATCGGTGTCGAATGGGTCCTGGCCCAGCAGCAATGGCGCAAGGTGCTGCACCGCTCCCTCAACCGCCAGCTCCCGCGTGGTGAGCCCGCTTTCACCCCATCCGGTGATCCCGTCAGTGGTGCGAACCTCGACGAACAGGAAGGTGCGCCACTCGGCGGCCTTGTGGACTATGATTTCGCTGATCTTCATGCCGCTTTTCCCGGCTGATTGGCAGCGAAAACTTCGGGAATGTCGCGCCAGCTCCATTGCGGCGCCCAACCGAGCAGTTCGCGTGCGTGTTCATTGCTCACTGCACCGCCGAATTCGGGCAGTCGCGGATCGATAGGTGTGCCAGGAAAGCGCTCTTCAACGAGGTCGCGCGTCGGTCGGTCCATCAGCGTTTCGTCAGCGACAATTGCACAGGCGTGGGCACCTTTGAGATCAACCGTGAGCGCCAGTTCCACCGCGCTACAAACATCGCGTGCATCGATGTATCCCCACAGATTGAAATCGCGCGAATGCACATCGCCCCAGTAATCGGGCAAC
>CAYWNJ010000430.1:0-2783 GCA_964459535.1 uncultured Rhodobacterales bacterium | reverse complement strand
CCAACCCGATGCCGAATTTTCGCGGCAAGCGGTTAACCAACGCGCATGAAACCATGATTTGGGCGGGTCGCGATGAAAGCAGCAAGTATACGTTCAACTATGATGCTCTTAAGGCGTTGAACGAAGGCATTCAAATGCGCTCGGACTGGGTACTGCCGATTTGCACGGGGCATGAACGCCTCAAGGATAGCGGCGGCGAAAAGGCGCATCCGACGCAAAAGCCGGAAAGCCTATTGCACCGGGTTTTGGTGGGCACGACCAATCCGGGGGATGTGGTGCTGGATCCGTTCTTTGGAACCGGAACCACGGGTGCGGTGGCCAAGATGCTCGGGCGGGACTTTATCGGGATTGAGCGCGAGGCAGCCTATCGCGAGGTCGCGGCGGCGCGGCTAAGCAAAATCCGGCGTTTTGACCGGACCGCCTTGGAGGTCAGCACGTCCAAGCGCGCTCAACCGCGCGTTCCCTTTGGACAATTGGTCGAGCGGGGCATGTTGCGGCCGGGCGAGGCGCTCTATTCGATGAATAGCAGGCACAAGGCCACGGTGCGGGCCGATGGCACGCTAGTCGGAGAGGATGTCAAAGGGTCGATTCACCAAGTTGGCGCTCATTTAGAGCGCGCACCCAGTTGCAACGGTTGGACCTATTGGTGCTTTCGCAAAGAGGGGAAGATGGTTCCCATCGATGTGTTGCGCCAACAAATCCGCGCCGAGATGGAACACTAAAATCTAAGAACACCGCCCGGTGCCCTGGCCTTTCGTTAAGGCGTTTTTGGGCACTGAACCTAAACCCCACCTTCATGGTGGGGTTTTTTTCGTTTAGAGCGATGCCGCATATTGACAATGTACCCGCTCAGCCCCCGCCATCCGAAGGATGGCAACGCGCCGACCGCCCCCACGGGCGGCGCGTACCGCGCCACCCTCGGTCGGCTTGAGCAAAGCGGTACAGCCAAATCGCACAATCAAATTGAGGTCGCCAGACCACGACCTAAGACCGAACACGCACCATCTCTGGGTCATAGGCCGCAAGCGCTGCGATAGAGGCGGGCGTGCTGACACCGCAAACATCAATGGAAAGTTGAGCACCCCCCCCCGCGACATCCGGGTCAACAAAGGCATAGGCAATGTTGAGCCCCGTGCGATGCCCCCAAGCACCTGAGGTCACTGTTCCGACTACCCTATCCCCGATCATCACCGACGCCCCGCCATGGGCGGCATGGCTTTGACTATCGAGATGGAGCACCACGAACTGCTTGCGCCGCCCCTCTTGCGCAACCAGCGCGTCCTTACCGACAAAATCGCCCTTTTGCAGCCGCACGAACCGATCAAGCCCGGTTTCAAACGGGTTAAACTCGGTCAGGATATCGGCCTTCCAATGCAAATAGCCCTTTTCCATCCGCATCGACTCCACCGCGCGCGCGCCAAAGAGGCGCAAGCCCAGCGGATCACCCGCCTGGCGCAACGCGCGATAGGCCGTAAAGAGCTGCGCATTTGGCACATGAATCTCATAGGCCAACTCGCCAGAATAGCTGACCGCCATGATGATCGCCTCGGCAATCCCGATAAACCCTTGCCGGACCGAGAGCCAAGGGAAGCTTTCCGCCGACCAATCGCCCCGGCTCACCGCGCTCAGCACATCGCGCGCCTTGGGTCCGGCCAGCAGAAGGATGGTCCACTCATTTGTTAGGCTGCGCAGATGCACCTCTTCGCCCGCGCGCCGGTGCTGCATCAGCCAATCCATGTCATGCCATTCCGACGCGGCGGCAGAGCCATACCAAACCGCACCGCCTGGCAGATTGGCAATCGTCGCCTCGGACTTAAGGTTGCCCTGATGGTTCAGCAAATACCCAAGCCCCAAGCGCCCTTCGGTCTTGGGCACCGCGCCGCAGATCATCCGGTCGAGAAAGCCATGCCGGTCCGCGCCCGTGATCTCGATCCGGTTAAAGCCATTCACCTCGGTTAGCCCGACCGCCGTTTGAATGGCGCGAACCTCTTCGGCAATGATTGCCTCTGCCTCGTCAAAGCCAAACCCATGGGTGGCATGGAAATCGGAGGAGGGTTTGAAATACTCAGCCCGCTCCCAACCGTTGACAACCGTGAACTCGGCGCCTTCGGCCTCTAGAACCGGGGTCAGGGGGGTTGTCTTGGCAAAGCGCCCGGCGGGACGATGCTCATTCGGGAAGTGAAAGCGGAACTCGTTCTGATAATCCTCAATCGCCTTAATCGCGGTCAGCTCAACATTCCCATGCCCGGTAAAGCGGCGCGGGTCGAGGCCCCAGGTGTCATAGATCGCCTCGCCATGCACAACCATCTGAGCCAGCAGCCAGCCATGGCCGCCGCCCTCGCCCAGGCCCGCGCGCAGCCCAATGATGCAAAACGCATTCCGCTTGCCTGGGATGGGCCCGACCAAGGGCGTGCCGTCTATAGTATAGGTGATCGGCCCATTGACCACCGCGCGGATCCCAACCTCTTGCAGCGCGGGCATGCGCGCGAACGCTCCCTCCAGCACATCCGTCACGCGGTCCAGATCATCGGGGCAAAGCGCCGAGGTGAAATCGGGCGAGATGCCGTCCATCCCCCAGGTCTTGCAGCCTTGTTCATAAAAGCCAATCAGCAGCCCGTTCTTTTCCTGGCGGCAATAGTAATCTGAGATGGGACAACGGATCAGCGGCATCCGGTGCCCAGCCTCGGCGATCGCTGGGATATCCTCGGTCAAGAAATATTGGTGCTCCATCGACGCGACCGGGTGTTGAACACCCATCAACGCGCCAATCTCATTGCAGCGAT
>CAYWNJ010000429.1:0-2785 GCA_964459535.1 uncultured Rhodobacterales bacterium | reverse complement strand
AGAATCGAGCCGGAACACCATGAAGCGCGTAATGAGTTCTGCCCCTCTCGTGACATCGCGACGCGATACACTGCCGGGCAGTGATCAATCCGATAGGTCTTGGCCCGTGTGCCACGGCCGGCTGCGAAGACTTTGATCTAGGCGGGCGGCAATTGCCGCGTCGCGATCCCTGCGGCATCAAGCACAGACCATAAACGCCATTCTTGTCCACCAGTCGCTTCGAAGCACATAAGCACTTTGAGCGCAGCCGCCAAGTCTCCAAGCTGCGCGTGCCCGTTCTCAGTATTGGGCACACGCTGGCGCTGCCTATCCCCCCACTTCAATCGGATCAAACAGTTCCGCCGCATTGTCTTGCGCTGCAAGCAGACCATCAGTTGTTCATGTCAAGCCTTCGTTGATCTTGCTTACGCCATGGCGTAGATCAACTAAATGCAGACACCTAGGCTGCGGCTTCGATCTTTGTCAGCGTTTCCGTTTCATCAAGAGCGCCGCGTACAGCTGCTTCTATCTCTGACAGCGCGCGGCTGAGCTTCTCTTCGGCCACGACAAGACGCGAGACGATTTCATCAAGACCTTCAGTATCGCCGTTTGCCCGCGCGCGCTCAATCTTACACATAATGCGCGTCATTTCGAGACCCGAGACAACGCGGCGCATGTCGCGGCAAAGCCGTCCAAGTTCCGTCGCACTTTCAACCACTCGCGAAACAGCGCTGCGGGTGTCCGCAGAATAGCTGCGCGCTAGTTGGATGAGCAGGGCCTTTTCTGAATCGCGATCTATCCCCTCTACCATAGGTTCACCGTCAAATTGCTTGGCCATCTCTTCGGCAAGATGAGCGGCGCCTGCTACAAAAGCGGCGCCGGTGATCAATTCGGCACCAAGGCTTGCCTTTTCGCGAAAACGTTTAAGGTCGTCCTCAATCGCGAAACTCATTTGGCGGTGATTTTCCGAAATCACGCTGATCGGACCATCGCTGCCCTCCATGCGGCCCGCTTGCAGCCGCATATTATACGGGATCTGATCTGTTGAACGAAACACCTGCGCGACTGTTCGCGCTTCTGTTTCAATGGTAGATGTAAGCTCTGAAAGGCGCCGCAAACGGCTGAGGCTTTGCACTGGCACCCTGTTTAAAGCTTCTTCACGTGCGCGGATTTCTTCGCTCAAAGCGTTACTCATAAAAGCTTCATAACTTGCGAAACCAATTTCGCTCAGTTCAGTCAGCAGCGCCTCAATACCTTTTTCGGGGCCAAGGCCGTCATCGTCTTCGCCCTTGCGCAAGCGCGTATAGATCGCCTCAATTTTCCGTAATAACCCACTCAAAGGTTTGAGCCGGATCGATAGATATCCACCTTCAACCGGACTAACAAATGCGAAAACCCAATAGTGCTGTCCATCGCTGGTCAGGTTTTTGACATAAGCTCCAATAGGTCGGCCAGATTTCAGACGATCCCACATGAGATGAAACACAGCACGCGGCATATGCTTGTGACGCACGATCTTGTGGGGCGCGCCCAGCATTTCGGACATCTGATAATTACTGACATCCGCAAACACGCCATTGGCACCTTGTATCACGCCGCGATGATCCGTGCGCGAAAAGAAGAGCTTTTCAATCGTAATCCGCGGTGTTTCCGTACTCTCAACCATCCTGCTTCCCTGCTTTGCAACGCGAGATGTTAAAAGCAGGTGCAGATTGATACTCCGTTAATTTAGCCGATGTCCTGTAGTCTTTTATACAAGGAAGAGGTGTCCCAGCGGCCGCCACCCAGTTTTTGCACGTCTTTATAGAATTGATCGACCAAAGCCGTCAGGGGCAGGCTTGTTCCATTCCGGTCGGCGGCATCGAGGCAAATGCCCAAATCCTTGCGCATCCAGTCGACGGCAAACCCGTGGTCATAGTGGCCTTCGATCATGGTGCCGTGTCGATTCGTCATCTGCCAACTGCCCGCCGCGCCTTGGCTGATCACCTCGACCACGGCATGGCGATCAAGCCCGGCATTTTCGGCAAAGTGCATCGCTTCAGCCAGCCCTTGCAGCACGCCTGCAATCGCGATTTGGTTGGCCATTTTGGTGCGCTGCCCCGCCCCGCTTTCGCCGATTCGGCGGCAGAGCTTGGCGTAAATGCTCATGATGGGCTCGGCCCGCGCATAAACCTCAAGATCCGCGCCGCACATGATCGAAAGCTGCCCGTTCTCCGCGCCCGCCTGTCCGCCGGAGATTGGTGCGTCGATGAAGTGAACGCCAGCGCTTTGGGCTATGGAATAAAGCTCTGCTGTTACGGTGTCGGAGACTGTTGTATGGTCAACGAACACCGCGCCGGGGGACATTCCGGCAAAGGCGCCATCTTCCCCAAGGCAAACAGCGCGCAAATCTGCATCATTCCCGACGCAGGCCATCACAAACTCCGCGCCTTGCGCGGCTTCGCGGGGCGTTTGAGCTATTACGCCAGGATGCGCGGTCGCCCAAGCCTCCGCTTTGGCGATTGTGCGGTTGTAGACTGTTACGTCGTGCCCAGCGGTCGCCAGGTGCCCAGCCATCGGTGCGCCCATCACGCCCATTCCCAAAAACGCCAGCTTGGCCATGCGTGCCCCTCCTCGGGTTGTTTTGTGTCGAGAAACTACCTAACAGTCCGAGAACAGGCGTCAACGAGCGAACACGCATGAGTCAGGTTTTTCAGTGGCTACTTCGGATTGCGAGCACTTTAGTGCTGCTTGCCGTTTTAGGTGTGATCCTGGCCTATTATCTCGCGGCGCGTTCACTGCCCGACTATAACCGCACCGTCGAGGT
>CAYWNJ010000428.1:0-2813 GCA_964459535.1 uncultured Rhodobacterales bacterium | reverse complement strand
TATTGCTCTGAGTTTGACAAATATTACGCGCGCAGCTCGGGGTTAGAGCCTATCTCACCATCAAGTCTTAGCCACGCCCGATACGCCAGTATCAGGTATGCGTCCGCCCACTCGGGCGGACACTTAGCTCTAATGCACCGGTTTGATAAAGGTTCCGTTACGCAAATCCCGCATCGCCTGCATCAGCTCTTCTTGCGTGTTCATCACGATCGGACCATGCCAGGCAACGGGCTCATCAATGGGCGCGCCGGATATCAGCAAGAACCGGATGCCCTCGGGGCCCGCTTGGACCGTAACTTCGTCACCGGTTCCAAAACGCACCAAGGTGCGGTCGCCTGACAGGTCACGGATGTTAACCTCTTGCCCTGCGACCTCTTTCTCAAGCAATACGCCTGCCGGTTGCGAAGCGTCGGCAAAGGCGCCGCTGCCCTCAAAGATATACGCAAACGCGCGGCGATAGGTGTCAATGCGGAAGGTCTTTTTGACCCCGGCTGGGACGGAGACGTCCAGATATTGCGGATCCGCAGCGATCCCGTCCACCGGGCCTGTCTTGCCCCAGAATTCGCCCGTGATCACGCGGACCGCCGTGCCATCATCATCGACGACAACCGGGATATCCTTGGCCTGCACATCCTGATAGCGGGGGGCCGTCATCTTTTGACTGGACGGAAGATTGCCCCAAAGCTGAAAGCCATGCATTTGGCCAGACGCGTTTCCATGCGGCATTTCCTGGTGCAAAATGCCCGAACCTGCGGTCATCCATTGCACATCGCCCGCCCCGAGCAGCCCGGTATTTCCCAAACTATCCGCATGATCGACCGTACCGGCCAGAACATAGGTAATCGTTTCGATCCCGCGATGGGGATGCCAAGGAAACCCCTTCTCAAAATCTTCGGGCCGTTCGTTGCGAAAATCATCGAACAAAAGGAACGGGTCAAGCTCGGACGGATCCTGAAAGCCAAAGGCCCGGTGCAGCTTAACCCCTGCGCCTTCCAGCGTGGGAATGGCTTTGCGCGTCTCAAGTGTTGGTCTTAGGGACATGGGTCGCCTCCTATCTCATTTGTTGTTGCTTAGCAGGTAAGGCGGGCGGCGCTGTGCAACAATGCGCAGGCTCGCGCCGATGCTGTGCGCAAACGCGAGAGGCGGCGGGAACCACCACAACCGTTCGGTATCTCATTCCCGAGGACCTGTATTTACAGGTGGGCACCAGGTAACCGGACCAGGATCCGGACAGAGCCAGCTCCCTCGGATTTGCTTAAGGCCACCGGAATGCACCTGTAACGCGAAGGGCAGAACCCGCCTTTTGCCGAGATAGGGGGGCCTTGGGTGAATGACAAGCCTTGTGCTATTCGGGCGTGGGAAAGCGATAACGCTCTAGCTCTTCGGGCAAGAGCACATAGATCTCGTCCGGCGGCGTTGCCAGCGCGTGCTGCATCACCCGCGTGTCGATGCCCATTTCATCCAGATAGATCATCACATCAGCTTGGCCGCGCTGGATATCTTCGACCGCAAAGGCTGCCGGTAGAAGGGTGCTTTGGTCAAAGTAGTGCTGATGCACCCCAACCGAGGCTTCATCCGATATGCTGCGCGTAACCCCGCCCGCCAGCAAATAGGGGCAGGCGGAATAGCAAATCGCGCCGGGTTGCAGCGCGGTTGCCAGTTCCCGCGCCCGCAGCGCGCGCCCAAGGCTGAGCGCTTCGCGCACCGACCCACCGGGGCTTTGGAGAAACAGCGTCTCGGCCGCAGGCTCAAGCGTCTCAAGCTGATCCATAATGCGCTGCGCATCGGTTGGGGCAATAGTGCCCTCCAGCGTATAGCGCCCACCTTCGATCCAAGTGAGTGTGAGCCGTTCAGGAAGCCGGATATCCGGAGACATAGGAAGCGGGCGGTTTGGATCAAAAATGCGCCGCTGGTCGCCGGGCCGTATAGGCTGGGTCAGATCCGGCGCGCTTGGCTCAAACCGGGGTAGAGTGATGGCAGAGCCGCCGATATCTCCGATCACAAGCAGAACGCCGATGCCAATCTGAACCAGCAGCGCCGCCGCGAGGAGGCGCCTAATCATAGGCGTAGCGCTCATTTGGGCGCGGCCTCGGGCATGTCCTTCATTGCGTCTTCGACATCGCGAATGGCGACCAGCGCGGCGCGCAATTCGGCGAGGGTCATCGTGTCCTCGACCGCCGCCCCTTTGCGGCTGTCTCGGATCGCCGCTTGGGTTACTGCGAGGATAAAGACCAACACGGCAGGCAGCAGATCGATCGCAATCGCGCCCGCCCAAGAGGGTACAAAGTTCCCAGCATAGAGAATAACCGCATCCGCAGCACTGATCGGCGCATAGGTGACCTCTTGCGGCGGATTGAGGGCGACGACGGCTTGCGCAGCACGCGCAAGGGTTTCAGCCCTTTGAGCGACCACATCCAAGACCGACGCGATGGTTGCGGTTTGGTTCGCCCGGTTCTCTGCCGTTCGGCCGTCCAGTTCGGGCAAGATCACCGAGGCTGCCAAATCCTGCGCGGCGCGCTCGACCAAAGGCGCGACGTTCAACTGGCGCATCTGCGTGACGAGCCCCGCAAGGCGCACAGCAGCCTCGGAGAACTCGACCGAGCGCGCCTCGACCGGCCCAGGCTCGACCGTGAGCGCGCGCATCCGGCTCAGAATGCGATTGCCCTCTTCAAAGGCGGCATCGACCAGGGGCGTTTGCGAGGCAATCTGCGCTTCAAGCGCCGCAAGTTCGGTCGACTTTTGCCGGAGCACGCGAAACACAGCGCCGCGCCCCGCCAATCCCGAGAGCGTACCCGCCGCCTCTTGTGCGCTGA
>CAYWNJ010000427.1:0-2817 GCA_964459535.1 uncultured Rhodobacterales bacterium | reverse complement strand
TGCGCCTCTGGTTCAAGCGGGATGACTTGCGCCAGACGTGCCAGCACTTCTGCAACGTCCCCGGCATTTTCTCGCACAATAACAACTCGGTAAGAAGGTGCGTTTTTGGCAAGCGGGACGCCGTTCCGGTCGAATATCTCGCCCCTGGCGGGGGGAATAAGATGAAGGTTAATGCGGTTTTCATCTGCCAAAAGACGATAGGCGTCCGCTTGCTCGACTTGCAGATGACGCATGCGCGCGCCAAGGCCGATCACAAACAGCCCTTGCAATCCGCCAACAAGGATGGCGCGGCGTGTCAGACGGCGATGAATTTGTTCATTGTCTATCCTGGTCCGCTTCATGTTCGCCCTCCGCGCGCGTCAAGCTCACCTGGAACGGGTTTGCGCACGCCCATGCCGACATGGGTCGCAAACACAACAACGGGATAAACCAGGATTGTCGCAATCGCCTGGCTTATGATCAACGTTGGGCTGATCCCTTCGACCAAAAGCAAGGACAGCACGACCATATAGAGAACCGAGATCCCGACGATCAGTAATGCAACCTCGGCGCATTCCGCGATCAATGTACTGTCACGTAAAGCCAATGATCGTGCCCGTAGCCGCTCGGCGGCGAGTAAGACAAGCAAAGCCCAAAGCCCTGGCGGACGGCTAAGCAGCAGATCAGCCAGCAACAGCAAAGCGCCAAGCAAGAGCATAGGTACGAATTCGGGGCGCCTAATTACCCAGGCGAAGGCAAAAATGCTCACCATTTCTGGCCCGGCCCAAGAACGCGGCAAGGTCTGCTGAGGCAGCAGGCAGTAAAACAAAATAGCGAATACGAGCAGCACGAAACCGCTGCGCATGGCCCATATCCGCGCTGTTGAGGCATCAGTCATTTTGAGCGAGCCCATCAATAGCTTGTTGAGATATGACTTGCGCTGTGTCGGGCACGTCTTCGGTGCCGTAATGCCGCAGCACCCGCAAAAATTCCAAACGCTCGTAATCAGCGGCGAGGCGAATGCGCAGCCGCCCCCCCGGATCTTCGGCAACCGAACCAATCAGTAGCCCTGCGGGAAATACGCCTCCATCGCCCGAGCTAAACACCTGATCGCCCGGGCGTACAAGATCGCGATTGTCCAAAAAATCTATCGGCGGCGCGGCGGAGTTGTCCCCCGCGACAATCACGCGCTGACCAGAAGGCTGCACCACGGCAGGGATCCGGCTGGCTGCATCCGTCAACAGGATAACTCGCGATGTATTGCGCCCAACGCCCGAGACGCGCCCCACCAGACCGATCCCATCCATCGTCGCCCAACCATCAAGCACCCCATCTCGGGCGCCGACATTGATCAGAACCGATTGCCGAAAAGGAGAGCCACTATCAGCAAGGACAACCCCCGTCATCCGCGTCAAACGTGGATCAAGCCGCACATTGTTCAGCTCAAGCAAACGGGCATTTTCTTGGCGCAGCTGAACGGCCGCCTCTTTCCAAGCGCGCATACGGCGAAGCTCTCGGCGAAGTTCTTCATTCTGCTCGGCCAGCGCCCGATAGCTTTGCGCGCCGCGTATCAGGTTTAAAAGGCCCGTCACGGGTGCCATGGCCCATTCGAGATTTGGAACAAACCGATCCGTAACACCGGCACGAAATTGCTCGACCCGCGGGCTGTCCACACGCCATAGAAGGAAAACACCGGCCAAAGCAAACACGACCACGGCCAGCAGCAATCGCCGCAATGGGCCTGAATAGTCGCTCGCGGATGCTCTATCCTTTGCCACTTATCGCCTCTTGGTCGCCCTCTCGGGACCTGTCACACGCGTTTCGCCTCTTTGCCCAGTTTGCAACAATGGGCGTGTTTTTCAACTGTCATAGTCGATGGCGTGGCGCAGCTGCTTTTCAAATTCAAGCGCCTTTCCGGTGCCCAGAGCCACGCAATTTAAACTTTCATCCGCTATCGACACCGCCAAGCCGGTCTGCTCGCGCAGAGCCAGATCAAGATCGCCGAGCAGCGCCCCACCGCCGGTGAGCATCACACCGCGATCTACGATATCCGCCGCAAGGTCTGGCGGCGTTGTTTCCAGGGCGGCCATCACCGCCTCGCAAATCTGCTGCACAGGTTCGGCCAGAGCCTCGGCGATCTGTGCTTGATTGATCTCAATTTCCTTGGGCACACCGTTCAAAAGATCGCGCCCCCGGATCTGCATTGAACTGCCACGCCCGTCATCGGGCATCCGCGCCGTGCCAATCGACGTCTTGATCCGCTCAGCCGTGGTCTCGCCAACAAGCAAGTTTTGCTGGCGTCTGAGATAAGAGATGATAGCCTCATCCATCCGGTCTCCACCAACGCGGACCGAGCGGGCATAAACGATATCGCCGAGCGAAAGCACCGCAACCTCGGTCGTACCGCCACCAACATCCACCACCATATTTCCGGTTGGGTCCGTTATGGGCATACCTGCGCCAATCGCAGCCGAAATCGGCTCGGCAATCAGACCCGCCCGGCGCGCCCCGGCGCTGAGCACAGATTGGCGGATGGCGCGCTTTTCAACGGGCGTTGCCCCGTGCGGGACGCACACGATGATCTTGGGCTTGGAGAATGTCGAGCGCTTGTGAACCTTGCGGATGAAGTGCTTGATCATCTCTTCGGCCACGTCAAAATCTGCAATCACACCCTCGCGCATCGGACGGATCGCTTCGATGGAGCCAGGGGTCCGACCGAGCATCAGCTTTGCGTCCTCCCCAACGGCGAGGACTTTTTTCACGCCATCCTTGACGTGATAGGCCACCACAGAAGGCTCTGCCCGGATGACGCCCTTACCCTTTATGTCAACCAGCGTG
>CAYWNJ010000426.1:0-2818 GCA_964459535.1 uncultured Rhodobacterales bacterium | reverse complement strand
CCCCCGAGATCTTCGTGCGGGGTTTGGAAAATGCTGAGCGCGTGCGCGGTATGGGCGAGCCAATGGTGCCTCCCGCTGCCGCGGCATTGTCTAACGCGATTTTCGCCGCCACCGGACGACGGATTCGAGAAATGCCAATGATGAAGCATATCGACTTCGTTTAGAGCCGCTTACATCTGATCGGCCTTGGGCCTCTGTGTTACCCTAGAAAATTGTTGTTGGTTTGAGACAACACGGGTCGGGAATATAGTAAAATATGTCCAGTATCCGCTTTGCCGGTGCGTTGGGGTGTACATCTAGGCGGGGAATGTCGCACCGTCCTTCGTCAATCTTTGCCGAGCTGGATCGCCTGGCGGCCCAATTTTTAATCCCATGCCTGTTTAGAGCTCGTCGCCTCCGGTTGCCTTGTGGCACGCCCAATACGCGTGTACCGTGCGCGCGCCCAGGCGCAGCGCAACAAGGCCGATATGACGATCACCCTGCCGAACGGGGCGATTATCCAATTCACGAACATCGGTGACGAGACAATCTATACCAAGTTGCAGGGGCGCACCTTCACCGCGCTCTATGCCGACAAAGCCGGAAACTATAGCCCGATGGCTTGGGCGTTTATGATGCGGACCCGGTCTAACCTTCGCATTCCGCCGGGTCGCCGAGTTCATATCCACATCACCGGCAATCCCGGCGGCAAAAGCCACGCAAAGATCGTCAACGAGTTCATTGCCAAGGCTCAGCCGTGGTCGCCCTTCAAAGACGAGCAAGGGATGCAATGGATCTGGTGTACCTCCAATTTCCGCCAAAAACCCGCACCTCAACCAAACCGCCTACAAGGCCCAACTCCAAGCCTCGACTGGCGGCGACAAGGCGCTGGCCGAAGCATGGTTGGATGGGTCTTGGGCGGCGCTGGGTGGCGACATGTTCGCCGATGTTTGGGACCCAGCCATTCACATCCTCGACGAAGCCCCGGTCTACGCCGCTGCCCCTTGCGTTGGTGTCCTCTTGGGCGAGACCCGCAACCCTGTCCAATATCCGTCCGGTCTGATCCTGCCTGCCGGTACGATCATCGCGATAGACGAAACCGATACCGTGGCAGACCGGGACAACCTCGCAGCTGGCACCGGAGCCAGCCCGTCCTCTTGGGCCGAACAACTCAAGTATATGGCGAAGGTTGAAAACGAACTGAAAGCCGTGCCGCCGGTCGTCCATGATGACGCGCGGAGCTTGGCGTCGAAAACCGTGATCCAGCTTCTACGTGAGGCAGGTATCCCGGCCTACGAACCATCCCGCAAGGATCGCCCCTGCATCTATCTCACGCCCCGTTGCCAATACCTGATTGAGACGATCCCGGAAGCACCCCGATCCACGCTCAACCCCAACAACATCGACGCCAAATACAACTGCGATCACGGTTTGGACGCCCTTGGCTACGGCATTCGTGACCTGAGAACCAGCAAAGCCAAGACAGGACGTATTCGTGGCAACTTTTGAGATGCCGCAACTCCACCTGGGGTTGCGTTAAACGCCTGTAAACAAAAGAAACAAATCTTCGGTATCAGCCCTTGTAATGTTCCCTGTCCGTTCTTACATGGAAGTTAAGGGCGTCGCAGTCGATCGTTTAAACTGTCAAGGCCTGTTTCCAGGTATTTGCATAATGCGAGTTCCAACATTTGAGCTCCTTTACGGCAACTTGGTATTCTGGCGGCATATCGGATAATCCCGATTGCTACTTGTATAGTAATATAAGCGACCACGTCGAAAGAAGGGCACCACGCAGAACAGCCGGGGCCGGAACGTAAATGTATCGACCCAGCGGAATCTGCTCAGGTTAGCATCTACCTCGAATGTCTGGTGTTGGACCGGGGCGCTCATGCGCGCCCCGCATCATTTGGGGTTTCGGAAGTGTCTTCCAGCGGTTGGCGGAGGACGATGCGGCCACCGACCGGCAGGGATTCAAGCTGAAGCGTGAAGCCTTTGGCGTCCTTGTGTGACCATGCAGCGCCGACTTTGTTCCAGTATGATTTGTCGCCCTTTTGGGTCACGTGCCAGGCCAAATGATCCGGTGCCCGATGTTCCTGAGTTTGCTGTGCCATGAGAAATCTCCTTTCATTTGGTTGGCTTGCTTGACGCCATTCCAAAGGGCCGGAGCTCAGGAGATCAGATGTCAAATTCAACACGGGCCGCATGGCACATGCGGCTGGCGCGGGCAGGATATTGATCAGTTGATCGGGCTTCGGCCAGGAATTCAGGCGTTCATTCCAAGCAAGCCCACCGATTGAAAGGAAACGTTGACCTCGAAGCAGCCAGATCCGGCATCGGGAATCCGGCAGGATTAGTCTGCGACGCCATCCCCTTCGACAAATTTCAGGAGTGGATCAATATCGCCCGCATCAGCTGAGCGCAGTGCCGCGATATATGCCTCACGTCTGGCGTTATCGGCTTGCAGATCAAAGCCGCTCGCCCATTCGATAGGGGCGTGGCCGAAATAATCCGAGAGATAGATGTCGGTCGCAATCCGCGCGTGCCGCCCGTTGCCATTCGGAAAGGGATGGATTTGCACCATCCGATGATGGAACCGCGCACCGGCCTCAAGCGGACCAAAGGTGCCGTTTTCAGCCCAATAGCGTGCATCGTCCAGCAACATGCGCAGTTGCACACCGATCTGGAACGGATCGATGCCGATGTTCTTTTCACGCAGGCGATAGGTTCCGGCCCAATCCCAAACCTCGCCGAACAGACGCTCGTGCAGCGTTCGCACAAACTCATCAGTCAGGATGTCGCCGCCGCGCCGCCGTGACAACCATCGCAGGCCTTCGGTGAT
>CAYWNJ010000425.1:0-2822 GCA_964459535.1 uncultured Rhodobacterales bacterium | reverse complement strand
CCTCTTCAACAGAGATCATGGCGCCTCGAAACGGCCGGACTTGCCGCCATCCTTAAGACGCAGGCGAATGCCGCCGATCTCCATCGCTTTGTCTGCGGCTTTGGCCATATCATAGACGGTCAATGCGGCGGTGCTGGCGGCCGTCAGCGCCTCCATTTCGACGCCGGTTTGGCCGCGTGTCTTGACCGTCGCGCTGATGCGCAGACCGGGGAGTGCCTCATCTGCGGCGATGTCGATGGTGACTTTGGTGAGCGGGAGCGGGTGGCAGAGGGGGATCAAATCTGCTGTGCGCTTGGCGGCCATGATCCCGGCAAGGCGCGCTGTGCCGATGACGTCGCCTTTTGCGGCGCTGCCTGAGGTGATCAGCGCGAGCGTTTCTGGGGCCATGCGGATATGCGCGGAGGCGGTTGCAATACGGTCGGTTTGAGGCTTTTCGGAGACGTCGACCATATGGGCGTCTCCTTTGGCATTGAAGTGGCTGAGGGCCATCAGGCCGCTCCGGTTGCGCGATACGGGCGCGCGAGCAGGGCGTGCGTTGCGGCGGTAATATCGCTTTGACGCATCAGGCTTTCGCCGATCAAAAAGCTGCGCGCGCCGTGCTCGGCCATCGCGGCCAGGTCTTGCGGATGCGTCAGGCCGCTTTCGCAGACAATCATACGATCCGCTGGGACGTGTTTTGCAAGTCTTTCGGTGGTCTCAAGGGTGGTTTCGAAGGTTTTCAGGTTGCGATTGTTGATGCCGATGAGGGGGCTTTTGAGACGCAGTGCGCGGTCAAGCTCTTCGGCGTCGTGGACTTCCAAGAGGACATCCATGCCCCAGCTTAGGGCGGCATCCTCAAGTTCGGTCGCTTGGATGTCTGAGACCGAGGCGAGGATGATTAAGATGCAATCGGCCCCGAGCGCGCGGGCCTCGGTGACCTGATAGGTATCATACATAAAGTCTTTGCGCAGAACCGGCAGGTGGCAGGCAGCGCGAGCGGCGGTCAGGTAGGATTTGTCGCCCTGAAAGCTGGGGCTGTCGGTGAGAACCGAGAGACAGGTTGCGCCGCCGGCTTGATAGGCGGCGGCATGGGCAGTGGGGTCAAAGTCGGCGCGGATTAAGCCTTTGGAGGGAGAGGCTTTCTTGATCTCTGCGATCAGGCCGTAGCCAGATACCTCGGCAGATTTTAGCGCTTGCGCAAAGGGTCGGATTGGTGGGGCGGCGCGGGCTTTTGCTTGGAGCTCTGCGTGTGGGGTTTTCGCCTTGTCTGCTTCGATTTCGGCGAGTTTGTAGGTTTTTATGCGATCTAGGATTGCTTTGGTGTTGGATTTGTTGAGCGGGCAGGACCGGGGGCCAGCCCCCGGACCCCCGGGATATTTGGAGCAAGAGGAAAAGGCTAGGGGGTTTGTGTTATGGCAGCAGCGGCGGCTAGTTTGGCTTTGGCGGCGCCGCTATCGATGCTTTCAGCAGCAATTTGGGTGCCTGTGGGCAGGTCGGGGGCTTTGCCTGCGATCTTTAGGGCAGCAGCGGCGTTGAATAGAACAGCGTCTCGGTAGGCGCCTGGGGTGCCGTTTAGCAGGTCGTGGAAGGCGCTGGCATTTTCTTGTGGCGTTCCACCGCGAATGGCTTCGAACGGGTGGACGGGCAGGGTGGCGTCTTCGGGGTGTAATTCAAAATCTGTTATTGCGCCGTCTTCTAGGGCGGCGATCCAGGATGTGCCTGTGATTGTCAGCTCGTCCGTACCGTCCGAGCCGTGCACGAGCCAGGCTGTTTCAGATCCGAGTTGATGCAGGGTTTCTGCCATGGGGCGAATGAGGTTGCGTGAGAACGCGCCGGTGAGTTGGCGTTTAACGCCAGCGGGGTTGGTCAGCGGTCCCAGGATGTTGAAGATTGTGCGGGTGCCGAGTTCGGTTCGAGTTGGCATAACATGCGCGATGGCTGGGTGGTGCATTGGGGCCATCATAAAGCCAATGCCGGCCTGTTCCACACATCGGGTCACGTCTACAGGCTTGATATCAATTTTGACACCCAGCTCTTGTAAGACTTCGGCAGAACCTGATTTCGAGGATAGGGCGCGGTTACCGTGTTTGGCGATTCGCACACCGCAGCCCGCCACAACAAAGCTTGCCGCCGTCGAAATATTGTAGGTTCCTTTCGCGTCACCTCCCGTTCCGCAGGTATCAATGGCATCGGCAGGCGCCTGAACCTTCAACGATTTCGCGCGCATGATCTTAGCGCCTGCCGCAATCTCGGTGACGGTCTCGCCCCGTACGCGCAGGGCCATAAGAAAGGCACCAATTTGCGACGGCGTCGCGTCACCCGACATGATGGTTTCAAAAGCGGCTTCTGCATCCTCAGTGGAAAGGGGATCGCCGGTTGCCGCTTTAGCAAGAATGGGTTTCATTGCGTCCATGGGGTACCGTCACGCAGCTATTTTTTGGGACGCAAGGTCCAGGAAGTTTTTGAGGAGTTTTTTGCCTTCACCCGTCCCTATGCTTTCTGGGTGAAATTGCACGCCATGGACAGGCTGTTCCTTGTGCTGAAGCCCCATGATGATGCCGTCATTGGTCTTGGCGGTAACTTCCAAACAGTCTGGTAGATTGGCGGGATTGACCGTCAGGCTGTGATAACGAATGGCTTCAAAACCGTTTTTCAAACCTCGGAAAACGCCTTTGTCCTCATGAAAGATGTCGCTTGACTTACCGTGCATGCATTCCGGCGCGCGGATAACTTCGCCGCCATATGCCTGTCCGATCGACTGATGGCCCAAACACACACCAAACAGAGGGATGCGGCCATCATTCTGTTTTATTAGGTCGAGACAGATACCAGCTTTGTCTGGG
>CAYWNJ010000424.1:0-2828 GCA_964459535.1 uncultured Rhodobacterales bacterium | reverse complement strand
TTTCGAGGTTATGTCCTTCTCGGTTGTCGTAATCGCCGGGGCAGCCCAATTCACCGCGCTTCAGCTGATGCAAGAAGAGGCGCCAACGCTGATCGTGATTGTATCTGCCATCGCGGTGAACCTGCGCATGGCTATGTATTCGGCCTCCTTGACGCCGTATCTTGGCCCCGCGCCGCTTTGGCAAAGGGCGTGCATCGCCTATCTGCTGGTGGATCAAAGCTATGCGCTGAGCCATGCCAAATTTGAAGCGGAGCCTGAACTGCCCTTGCAGCAGCGGGTTGGATATTATTTCGGAACATGCGTCGTGGTGTTGATCGCTTGGTTTGGGGCAAGCTATGCGGGCGCAGCTTTGGGCGCGGCGATCCCGCCCGGTTTGCCACTTGATTTCGCGCTGCCTGTTGCCTTTCTCGCGATGATTGCGCCCGCTCTGCGGAATGT
Organism: uncultured Rhodobacterales bacterium; assembly: GCA_964459535.1. Lineage (GTDB taxonomy): Bacteria > Pseudomonadota > Alphaproteobacteria > Rhodobacterales > Rhodobacteraceae > JBCBCP01. Next base: position 2,390 of record CAYWNJ010000424.1, on the reverse strand, counting down.
GCCGCAGCTTGGCGCAGCGATCACAGCAATAGTTGTGAGCCTGCTCTGCGTGAGCGTTCCGTATTCGCTCGGCCTGATTATCGCGGGTATTGCGGGGATGATGGTCGGCGCCGCGCTGGAAAAACGGATTGGGCGGCGGGCATGATTGAGCAGGGCACTTTATGGACCGTGATTATCGCGCTGGGTATCGGCACCTATTTGCTGCGTTTTGCGTTTCTTGGGTTCGTTGGCGCGCGTCCGCTTCCTGAATGGTTGATGCGGCATTTGCGCTATACGGCGGTGGCGATCCTGCCGGCACTGGTCGCACCTCTGGTCGTTTTTGGCGGGCAGAATGGCGCGACCGAGCCCGACCGGTTGATCGCCGCGTTGGTGACCCTGGTTATAGGCGTTCTCACCCGCAGCCTTATGATGGGCTTTGGCGCTGGGTTGATCACGCTTGCGGCAGTGTCCTGGGCGTTGGGTTTGTAAGTGATTGCGTCTGTGAAAGTAGGTTACGCGTTCGGCTTAAATCTGAGATATCGAACAGCACTTCGGATAGCGCCGTTCCGAGGGGTGGCGCGATCGCGCCGCCCCGTGGGGGCGGAACGGCGCGGCGCAACAGTGCCTGTTGCGCGGGAGAGAAGTTCGGGGCGAGAACTCTAAAGCCGAAAGCCTTAGCCGTCGATCACAAGGCCGTCGATCCCGTCTAGGATCGTGCCCGCATCGTCTTCGTAGTAGCGGTCCGTTGTAACGCCGGGTCTTTGCTCAAATTGCTCCAGCAGGTTACCCGGGAACATCGTCTCACGAATATCCCCAAAACCCGGCACCTGCCGCAAAAGCTGCGTGGTCGAGCGCGCACACAACATTTTCGGGACCGGACCGTTTTGCATCGCAAGCTTCAGCGCAATCTCGGCCTGCTCTGGCGTGACCTCAATTGTCTGGCTGACAACATGGTAGGTGCTGCGGGCATGTGCGCTTTTATACCCCGCTAGAACGGCTGGCGTGACGCCATAGAGCACATCATCCCGCTCAGGCACGCGCTCGTTCATGAATGATCCAGCCGGATCAAAGATCACCCGCTGCGAGCCATTGATCAGCAAAGAGGTATGCCCGCCGGTCCCAGAGCGGTTGTTGACCATGGTCATCAAGGTCAACGTTGCCGGACCCGGCGCGCGCCACGCTTTCTGCGCGATCACCTCCGGTGGGGCATTTTGCTGACCGATACCCGCACCGCACGCAGCAAGCCCGACGAGCAACAAAAGAGCGATGGAAAGGCGCATAAATCCAGCGTTAGGAAATAAAGATCGCCATCAAGATCAACAGCACGACGATCCCAATCACCGACCAATTGGTCCAACTTACAAAACCATCAAAGGTTTTCTCTTGCTCTGAGATATCCATCTCACCGTGCTTGTGCTCGGCCATATCTGTGCTCCATCCGCAAACTGTTGCGTTTGACCTACCGTATCCCAGGCACCCTGTCAGCAGGACAATTTCACGCGCCCCTAAATCTCTTCGAGATCCTGCGCGAGGCGAAAGCCAATCCGGTTAGGGGCTTGCGTTTCCGTGGCCTTGGGCAAGGCGCGCAGCATGACGTTGAGCTGGCTAACATGCTGTACCAATTGCGTCTGCGCGCCAGACATATCCGTGCCATAGAAGGTGATCATATCCGGATCAAAATACCCCATCCCTTCGATCCGAAGCACGCCAACGTCGCCCCCCACAAACCCCATCGCCACCTCGTGTTCAGGGTCCAAGCTGTCTTCGAAATTCTTCAGATAAACGATGAGGCGCTCATAGGCCCAGCGTGCCGGGCTCTTTTGCGCAACAGGGTGTTCGGAAACCGCTTTGGGCATTGGGCGATCTTGGACATTATGCGCCTGCGTATCGGTATGGACCTCGTGCACCCTTGGCACGGTTGCCACAGGGTCTTTCGCCTCACTACTCATACGGGTGCCTCCTTCTTCTGGTAGAGCCACGCCCCATCGGCGCGCTGCGTCCGGCTCACCTGGCCATGCTGATAGAGATGGGACAGATGCGCAACCGCCTCGACTAGCGCCAAGCCATACTCCCCCGGACCAATCTGCCGTTTGAACAAGGGCGCAAAGCATTCGCCCGCCGCTTTCGGCACGTCCAGATAGTCGGTCAAACGCCCAAGCGCCCCATGGTGGTTGTCGATGAGCTGCCGCAACCGTGTCGGCAGCCCGATAAAGGGCAGTTTATGCCCACCGAGCACCAGTTGATCCTCGCGCCCAAGCCCGAGCAACCGCTCGCAAGATTCGAGCCATTCGCCAATTGGATCGGCCATCGGCTCGGTTGGGTAAACGCCAATATTCGGGCTGATCGAAGGCAGGATCTGATCACCGGAAAGGACCAAATTATCGTCTCTGCTCCAGAAAGTGGCGTGCTCG
>CAYWNJ010000423.1:0-2833 GCA_964459535.1 uncultured Rhodobacterales bacterium | reverse complement strand
TTTTTTGACCCAAAGCGCAGGAAAAACGCGCGGCTTTACATTTCGTTCACGGTTTTGAGACATGCTCTGGCTTATCCCATCAGAGTTCATATCTGATGGGATAAGCCATGGGGTCGGAACACCACATCGGCTTTACACTGTCCCTCGTTCCCTACTTGCGCGCTCCGGTTCATCGATCCTGGAGCGCCTTTTTTATTTGGGTGTTGGTGATGTGCTCTTGTCCCAGGCTACGCCTGGAACATGCGCCCACCCACCAACCCTTTAGGTTTGGCGGGCTGCTTTTTCGGCAAGGCCCGATTTTTCTTGTCGCTCTGCGAGGGTTTGCATCACATCGGCGAGGGCGACATTGCACGCAGAGAGCATAACAAGCAGGTGGTATAGAACATCGGCGGCTTCGTTTTGAAGCGCGGCCTGATCGCCCTTGGTTGCTTCGATGATTGCCTCGATTGCCTCTTCGCCAAATTTCTCGGCGCATTTCGTTGGTCCTTTTGCCAGCAATTGTGCTGTCCAGGAATCTGCGGGATCGGCGGATTTACGACGCTCAATGATGGTGGCCAGATCGTCTAGGGTCATGTCAGCCTCATCGGAATGCCCGCCGCGGCCATATGCGCTTTGGCTTGGGCAATTGTGTAGGTTCCAAAGTGGAAAATTGACGCGGCGAGGACGGCGCTGGCCCCACCCTTTTGGACGCCATCGACCAGGTGATCGAGAGTTCCGACGCCGCCTGAGGCGATCACTGGTACAGAGATTGCATCGGTAATTTTGCGGGTGAGCGCCAAATCGAAGCCCTGTTTCGTTCCGTCGCGGTTCATGGATGTCAGGAGGATTTCTCCTGCGCCCTTGGCCGCCGCGTTTCGGGCAAAGGCAACTGCGTCGATTCCGGTTGGTTTACGTCCGCCATGGGTGAAAATCTCCCACCGATCTGGGCTGACTTGTTTGGCGTCAATGGCGCAAACGATGCATTGGCTGCCAAAGCGGTCTGCGGCATGGCTTAGGACATCAGGGTTCGCAACAGCCGCAGAGTTGAAGGACACCTTATCTGCGCCTGCGAGTAGCAGGTCACGGACATCATCGGCGCTGCGCACGCCGCCGCCAACTGTGAGCGGGATAAAGCACGCCTCGGCTGTTCGGCGGACGACATCGAACATCGTGCCGCGATTCTCATGCGTTGCGTTGATATCGAGAAAGCAGAGCTCATCTGCACCTGCGGCGTCATAGGCGCGGGCGGAATCAACCGGATCGCCCGCATCGACGAGGTCAACAAAGTTGATGCCTTTGACAACACGCCCATCTGCGACATCAAGGCAGGGGATGATACGGGTTTTCAGCATAGGCAGGTCTTAGGGGGGCGCGCCTTGGGGATCAAGAGCGCAAGGCGGCAAGTGCGGTGCCTAGGTCAATCGCGCCATCATAGAGCGCACGGCCTGAGATAGCGCCCGAAATTAGGCCAGTTTCTTTCAGGGCGACCAAATCCGACAGGGACGCGACACCGCCGGATGCAATCACGGGGATATCAACAGCGCGAGCCAGCGCGGCGGTTGCCTCGATATTTGGGCCACCCATGGCGCCATCGCGATTTATGTCGGTATATATAAGGGCGGCGACGCCCGCATCCTCGTAGCGTCGGGCGAGCTCCACGGCATTGACATCGGTGCGCTGCGCCCAGCCTTGGGTGGCGACTTTGCCGTCGCGTGCGTCTATTCCTATCGCGATCTGGCCAGGAAAGGCGCGTGCAGCCTCGCGGACCAGGTCGGGTTTTTCGACTGCGATGGTGCCTAGGATGACCCGCGCAAGACCACGTTCGATCCAGCGTTCAATTGCGGCAAGGTCGCGAATGCCGCCCCCAAGCTGGGCAGGCACGGGGCAGGCCGCGAGGATCGCCTCAACCGGCGCGGCGTTCACGGCTTTGCCTTCGAAAGCGCCGTTCAGGTCTACCAGATGCAGCCATTCGCAACCGGCCTCGACAAAGTGCAGCGCCTGGGCGCGTGGGTCTTGGTTGAAGACGGTTGCTGTGTCCATTTCGCCATGGACGAGGCGCACGGCAGCGCCGTCTTTTAGGTCAATCGCTGGATAAAGGATCATCGCCCGGGCCTGTCATTTTGTGTCCGCGATGTCGCATGGAGACCTAGGAAATACAATATGCTCCGGAGGGCTGTTCTTGTAACGCACGGCCTCTCGGCTTTGCGTCGAATGCAAAGTTGAAAGAGCTACTTTCAATTTTGATGATTGAACAAAGCAAGTTCGAATTGCACAATAGTGGCGTCAACAACCGGAGGACGCTATGAAGTCACTTTTATTTAGTGCTCTGCTCGCAATTGGATTTGCGGGTGTGGCTTATGCAGAGCAAGTCAATGGCACATGGAAAACCGAAGAGGGAGATGAGGGTGGCTATCTTTTGCTAAAGTTCGGTCCTTGTGGTGCGGAATATTGCGGCGTGATTACCAAGGTTGTCGATGGAAACGGGGCAGCAGAAGCGGACAGTGACTTGCTTGGCAAACGGATGGTTTGGGGTATGCAAGACAACGGGGATGGCTCCTATTCAGGTGGTAGAATTTGGGCGCCCGATGCCGACAGAACCTATCGCTCTAGAATGGCGGTTGAAGGGGGGAACCTGAGGGTTTCCGGCTGTGTTGGCCCATTCTGCCGTAGTCAGACTTGGACCCGCGCCGGCAGCTAAGGCCGCCAGCGCAGAAAATTCGAGATGAGCCGTAAGCCTAGCGTTTGGCTTTTCTCCGGATGAAACTGGGTGCCGAGCTTGTTCTCGGTGCCCACAATCGCTGTGATATCTCCGCCGTAGTCAACATGCGCCAGGCGCTGATGCATATCGCGCATC
>CAYWNJ010000422.1:0-2852 GCA_964459535.1 uncultured Rhodobacterales bacterium | reverse complement strand
TGCCCGGCATTATGAGCCGCAAAAAGCAAATCATCCCCAATCTCAAAGTCTAAGGTCCCCGTTGGCACAGATCATCCAGTCCCTTGACGAAATTTCCGAGCGCTATGACGCGCTCCTCGTAGATCTTTGGGGCTGTGTGCATAATGGTATCGCCGCCTTCCCAGCCGCCATCGCCGCGCTCCAGACATACCGCAAGCGCGGTGGAGCAGTGGTGCTGCTAACCAATGCCCCACGCCCGCGCTCGGATGTTGCGCTTCAACTGGAACGGATGGGCGTGCCGGAGGATGCCTGGGACACCATCTGCACCTCTGGCGATAGCGCGCGCACGGCGCTCTTCTCTGGCGCTGTGGGCCCCGATGTCTTCTTTATCGGTGACGCGGCGCGGGATGCGCGGTTTTTCGACCCCATCGGCGTCGTCGCAAACCCCACCCCAATCCGCAAAGTGCCCTTAGAGCACGCCAGCGGCATCGTCTGCACCGGCCCGTTTGACCCAAGCGCAGATCCTTCTGTTTTGCGCCCTGAACTCCTTTACGCCAAAGAGCACGGCCTCAAGCTACTCTGCGCCAATCCCGATATCGTGGTGGATCGCGGCGAAATTCGGGAATGGTGCGCAGGCGCGATTGCACAACTCTATGCCGAGATGGGCGGCGAGAGCCTTTACTTTGGCAAACCCCACGCCCCCATTTACGAGCTTGCCCGCCTGCGCCTGAACGCCGAAGGGCACGAGCCCGCACCGGATCGCATTCTAGCAATTGGCGATGGCATCCTGACCGACATTGCTGGCGCGGTGGGAGAGGGCATTGATTCGCTCTTTATCACCGGCGGCCTGGCGGCTGCCGAGACAAAAACGGCCCAGCACCCTGATCGGGACGCCTTAGACGCCTATTTGCAGCAACAAGCCTGCCAGCCCACCTACGCAATTGGTTTTCTGAGGTAATTTACCCGCGGGCACGCCTATATTTCATGCCCACCATATCAGATTTCGCTTGCCTTTCTGCGCATGCAAAGTAATTAAATTACAAAATCGCGCCCACAAGGGGCCAAAAGTTACTTAGGGACCCTAGAATGCTCGACAATATGCCCCGCGGCACGATTTGCATCGAAGACATCGAGATGGGTATGCGCCGCCACCTGCGCAAAGTCATAACGGATGCGGATATCGAAATGTTTGCTGAGGTTTCGACGGATCGAAACCCGGTGCATTTGGATGACGACTATGCCCGCGATACGATCTTCGAAGGGCGCATTGCCCATGGCATGCTCACAGCGGGTTTGATTTCGGCGGTCATTGGCGAGCAACTGCCCGGACATGGAACGGTCTATCTGGGTCAGTCCCTTAAGTTTCTCGCCCCTGTTCGGCCCGGCGATATGGTCCATGCCGAGGTCAAGGTCACCGACATTGAATTCGCCAAGCGCCGGGTCAAGCTTGACTGCCACTGTGCGGTTGAGGGCAAAAAGGTCTTGATCGGCGAGGCCACCGTCCTTGCCCCGTCGCGCAAATTCGACTGACCTGAGCCGCGCCCCAAAGAGACGAGAAACACCTCTTGCACGGCTAGGATCGCGCGGCTAGGCAAGGGCCTATGCGGATCATTCGAGAATTCAAGCATGTGGACGCAGCCGCGCGGGGGGCCAGCGTTGCGATTGGCAATTTCGACGGCGTGCATCTTGGGCACCGCTCGGTCATTGAGATGGCGCGCGCCGCAGCGCCGCAAGCCCCGCTGGGTGTGCTGACCTTCGAGCCGCATCCGCGTAGCTATTTTGCCCCCGACGCGCCGCCCTTTCGGCTGATGAATGCCGAGGCGCGGGCCAGTCGGCTGGCAAAACTCGGGGTGGAGACGCTGTTTGAGCTGCCGTTCGATGCCCCACTCGCCAGCCTTAGCCCGCAAGACTTTGCCCAGCAGGTGGTTGCCGAGGGGCTGGGCCTGTCGCATGTGGTTGTCGGCGCCGATTTCCAATTTGGCAAAGGCCGGGCGGGACGCGCTCAAGACCTCACAGCTTTTGGTGCGCAAATGGGCTTTGGTGTCACGATCGCACCGCTGCTTGAGGCCGGAGAGGCGACAATCTCTTCTACCAAGATCAGGCAAGCCCTAAGCGCGGGCGATCCGCAAAAGGCGGCCGACATGCTGGGGCATTGGCACCGGATCGAAGGCCCTGTGGTCCACGGCGCGCAGCGCGGACGCACTCTGGGATATCCCACCGCGAATATGTCCATCGCAGGGCTGCACCCCCCTGCCTTCGGGGTGTATGCGGTGCTCGTCGATGTCTTGGAGGGACCAGATGCGGGCCGTTATCAGGGGGTTGCCTCGCTGGGCGTGCGCCCGATGTTCGGTGAAAACCGCGCCAATCTTGAGACTTTCTTGTTCGATTTTTCAGGTGATCTTTATGGACGCCCGCTCTCGGTCGGTCTGGTGGCCTATCTGCGCCCTGAAGAGACGTTTGACGGGCTGGACGCGCTCATCGCTCAAATGGACAAAGACAGTGCGCAGGCCCGCGCGCTGCTTGCAGCGCTATGAGCCCGCCCATCGCCAAACCCGGCCTTGCCCCGGAATTCTGGAAACGCAAGCCGCTCTCCGCGCTCTCCAAAGACGAATGGGAGGCGCTTTGCGATGGCTGTGGCAAGTGCTGCCTGAACAAGCTTGAGGACGAAGAAACCGGGGCCGTGGCCCTGACCCGTATCGCCTGCCGCCTGCTGGATGATGCGACCTGCCGCTGCGCCCATTATGAGGCGCGACATAAATTTGTGCCCGATTGCATCACGCTCAGGCCCAGCAATATCGAGGCACACGCCTATTGGATGCCGCAAACCTGCGCCTATCGCCTGCTTTGGGGGGGGCGCCCGCTGCCCGAATGGC
>CAYWNJ010000421.1:0-2856 GCA_964459535.1 uncultured Rhodobacterales bacterium | reverse complement strand
TTTGGGCAGTTGATGGGCTACATCTCGCGCGGTTCGGATCAACAGACCGGCACCGCATTTTTGAGGAATGTCTATGCTGGGGGAACGGATCGCGAAGCTGTGGTTGGACAGTTTCTGGACAATTATCGGTTTTTGCCGAAGCGGAAAGGAGGTAATGCGCTTTACCATGAGGTGATCGTTCTTGAGCCGCAGGCACATCTTGCGTCGGAAGCGGTTGAGCGTGCGTTGCATGATTTGGCAGAACGATATTGTGAGATGCGCGCGCCCCGACAATTAGCTTGGGGACGGGTTCATCACGACCCTGATTTTCCGCATATTCACCTGATGATCTCTGCCAATGAGGTCAGGTCGGACGCCCGCATGCGGATGGAGAAGGCTTATTTTGCGAAGGTGCAGCGTGATCTTGAGCGGTGGCGTGGTGAGCACCTGCCAGAGCTGAAGGCACGTGTCATTTACGGCCGTGAGGCGGTCAAGCAGACACCCAAGCAGCCGCGTCAGGAAGGGGAGATGGTCCGGCGTGCCGGGGAGCCGTCTGAGAAGCGACGTGTTTTTGAGGTGGTGCGGTCTGTTTTGGCTGAAGCGAAAGGTCGGAACTGGGCCAAGGCGCAGCTTAGGGAGCACGGTTTGGAGCTATATCAGCGCGGCAAGACATGGGGTGTCGTTGCAGAAAATGGGCGTCGATATCGCCTTCGCACTTTGGGTTTGGCGGACACCTTCGACGCGTTACCTGAAAGAGCGCTTCAACCCAAACCACCGAATGAAGCTGACACGCGCGCAGCCGATCTCATGCTCCATCGCCTTGATCAAGCGGTCCGTGAAGAGATTGATGGATTTGAGCGAGAGTAACGCAGCGGAGGGCGGAACTCCGTCCCTGATGCAATCCTTAAATCGTCGCTATCCCAAGCTGGCCTGCACAAACGGGTGCAGAGCTGGACGCTGGCTTGGGAGAGGCAAAGATGGGTGCATTCAACAAAGGCTTTCTAAAATTTCTGATTATCCTGTCACTACTGCCCCTGATCCCGGCTTTTCTCTTGGCGTTGACCCCGCCCGGGTTACTGCTGGTGGCGGTGATCGCGTATTCCATCTGGCCACGGTTCCGCCGAGGCGTGGATTCCATTTTGGGCAACCTGGCGCGTGGCGTAAAGCGTCTTGTCGGCGGCATGTTAAGGGGTTCATTTTGGCTGATCGCTTTGCCTTTCCGAGGACTGTTTGTATCGGCAAAGTGGCTCTCAGGTATCTCAGTGCCGCCAACGCGCTTTATGGGCTGGTTCGAACGTGCACGGCTTTTAATTTCTTCCAATCAAGGACCTCTCGTCGATGGGCGCAAGTCTCGCCTGTCGGAAAAGGCTGGGTATGAGAGCATCCTGGTGCAAGGAGGCATGGGACGCGGCAAGAGCTCGTCTTTTGTATTGCCCAATCTGCTGTCGCCGCCCTCTAGCAAGCCGAGTCTTGTCATCTCGGATACGTCGGGCGAGCTCTATCAAAAGAGCTCCGGGTATTTGGCCCGTCAGGGATACGTGATCCGGGTGTTGAACCTAATGGATCCGACGCGATCAGAGACGTACAACCCGCTGGTCAACCTCTCGGCTCCGCAGGATATTGCGGAACTGGCGGGTACTCTCGTGCGCTCGGCCAATGGCCGAACCTCGGGCGGTGGTTCGAAGGACCCTTTCTGGGATCAGGCGGCAGAGAAGCTGATCCGGATTATGGCGCAATGTCTGATCAATCGGCAGGACCCTGGGCTGACGAACCTCGCAAACCTTCGGCATGTGATCGCCAGCTTTGACGCCCATGTCGCGCCGAAAGGCCAGCTGGGCAAGATTGACCAATTTGTGCTCGATAGCACCAAGGGCGATCCGACGACATTTTCTGCCTACCGCGCGTTTGTGAACGGCAATCTCAAGACGATCCAATCGGTGTTGATGTCAGCGGATGTGGCATTGGATCCGATTGCGATCCCCGAGTTGGCCGCTTTGACAGCAACCAACTCCATCGACTTTACTGAGCTGCGGCAGCGGCCCACGGCGCTTTATGTCATGGTGAACCAAACGCAGATGGATCACTACGGGTTTTTGCTCAACCTGTTCTACGCGGACCTGTTCAAATCCCTGCTGAAAGATGAGCAGAACCCTGGAAATCCGGTTTGGCTGTTCCTGGATGAGTTCGGACATCTGCAGATCAGCGGGTTCGAAGTCTTCGCCACCACCTCGCGCAAATACAAGATCTGCTATGCGCTCTTTCTGCAGTCACTTGCGCAGCTTGAAGCCCGCTACGGGCGCATGCATGCCGGCACGATCATTGATGGGCTGGGGACGGAGATTTACCTGCCCGGCACCTCGTTAGAGACCGCACGCAACCTGGAGGCCCGGCTCGGCCGCACCGCAAAAGCGCCCTTGATGGCTGCAAACGACATTATCCGCATGAAGGACAATGAAGCGTTGATGCTACACTCAAACCGCCTGCCGATCCTGCTGAAGGCCAAACGCTATTACCAGCGTGGTGATCTGAAATGGCGCGCATCCCGGAAGCCTGCGCCCCTACCATCACATGCCGCGCAGCAACCTACGTTGATCCAGCTTTGAGGGGGCGATGATGACTCAGGACTTCTTGAGAGACGCCGAAGCGCGTGGCTTTGAAAGCGGTTGGTTTGATGGGCTACATTCCTGTCCCAAGCAACCGCGCCCTCCCTTGGGGCCGGGACTTTTTGACGTCAGTTACCTGCGGGCGTTCAAGGCCGCGTATCTCGATGCATATGACGCCGCGCGTAATGAACTGGATCGCAAGGAAAGCCTCTTGAAAACCCGCGTCCACCGTGACGCGCAAGTGAAGGAGCGGGATGATGTTTGAACGTCAAGC
>CAYWNJ010000420.1:0-2862 GCA_964459535.1 uncultured Rhodobacterales bacterium | reverse complement strand
CTCCTGCGCAACAGGCACTGTTGCGCCGCGCCGTTCCGCCCCCACGGGGCGGCGCTACCGAACTTCTGCTGGGTGCCTCAGGTTTAAGGTCGGGGGCTCTAAGCAGACATAAGATCAAAGTCCAATCTTCAAGTTGTAACCGTAACGCGCTCTAAATTGTAAACGTTACAAGGGCCACGCGGCCTCGGAATTTGTTGAAAGTTGAACCGGCCTAGTTGCGCATTGCCCGAACGCTCTGCATGCTAGACCTTGAACAATCGTTCCAAAGGCTACAGTTAAGAAGTCAATAACGAGGAGACAGCGCGCGCTGCCTAGAAAGGGGCCCGCTGTCTTGCCAGATAAGGATTATGAGCATGAAAGAACCTCTCAACCCAACGTATCCTGTTCTTCCGCTGCGGGATGTCGTTGTTTTTCCCCATATGATCGTTCCGCTTTTTGTCGGGCGCGACAAATCTGTTCGCGCGCTGGAAGAGGTGATGCAGGATGATAAGCAAATCCTGCTTTCGTCGCAGATTGACGCGACAGAGGATGATCCTGACGCCAAAGGCATCTACAAAGCGGGCGTTCTTGCGAATGTGCTGCAACTCCTAAAGCTGCCCGACGGCACTGTGAAGGTGCTGGTCGAAGGGCAATCGCGCGTGCGGATCACGGAATATCTCGACAATGACGACTATTTCGAAGCGCGCGCCGAGTATCTAACCGAAATGCCGGGCGATCCTACCGCGACCGAGGCGCTGCTGCGCTCTGTTGCTGCGGAGTTCGAAAGATACGCCAAGATCAAAAAGAACATCCCCGAAGAGGCGCTCGCGGCGATTGGCGATACGGTCGAAGCGCCCAGATTGGCTGACCTCGTAGCGGGCCATCTTGGGATTGAGGTTGAGCAGAAGCAAGAATTGCTCGAAACGCTCAGCGTCTCAGAGCGCCTTGAAAAGGTCTATGGCCTCATGCAGGGCGAGCTTTCGGTCATGCAGGTCGAGAAAAAGATAAAGCCCCGCGTGAAGTCTCAGATGGAGCGCACGCAGCGCGAATATTACCTCAATGAGCAAATGAAAGCCATTCAGCAAGAGCTGGGTGATGGCGATGAGCGCAATGAGATCGCGGAACTTGAAGAAAAGATTGCCGAGACAAAGCTGAGCAAAGAAGCGCGGGAAAAGGCCGATGCCGAGCTGAAAAAGCTCAAATCCATGGGCCCGATGAGCGCCGAGGCCACGGTCGTGCGCAATTACTTGGATTGGATGCTATCGATCCCTTGGGGCACGAAAAGCCGCGTCAAAAAGGATTTGGGACGCGCGCAAAAGGTCTTGGATGACGATCATTACGGGCTTGATAAGGTCAAAGAGCGGATCGTCGAATATCTCGCCGTGCAGCAGCGCTCGTCCAAGCTCAAAGGCCCGATCTTGTGCCTCGTCGGTCCTCCGGGCGTTGGAAAGACATCGCTGGGTAAGTCCGTGGCCAAAGCGACAGGCCGCGAGTTTATCCGCATCTCCTTAGGCGGCGTGCGCGATGAGAGCGAGATTCGCGGACATCGGCGGACCTATATCGGCTCCATGCCTGGCAAAATTATCCAAGCGCTGAAGAAGGCCAAGACGACAAACCCCCTTATCCTGCTCGATGAGATTGACAAGATGGGGCAGGATTTCCGCGGCGATCCGTCCTCGGCCATGCTGGAGGTTTTGGATCCCGAGCAGAACGGCACCTTTGTCGATCACTATCTGGAGGTGGAGTATGACCTGTCAAATGTCATGTTTCTGACCACGTCGAACAGCTATAATATGCCGGGCCCCCTTCTGGATCGGATGGAGATTATTCCGCTTGCGGGTTATACCGAGGATGAAAAGCGCGAGATTGCGCAGCAACACTTGGTGCCTAAGCAGGTCAAAAACCACGGTCTCAGATCGGGTGAGTTTGAGCTGACCGACACCGGCCTAACCAGCATCATCCAGCACTACACGCGCGAGGCGGGTGTGCGTAATCTTGAGCGTGAGATTGCCAAGACCGCACGCAAGGCCCTGACGAAAATCATCAAGAAAGAGACGGACGCGATTAGCGTCTCTGACGAAAATCTTCCTGATTTTCTGGGGGTAAAGAAATACCGCTATGGCCTAGCTGAAAAGGATGACCAAATCGGCGTTGTCACGGGGTTGGCCTATACCTCTGTTGGCGGTGATTTGCTGCATATCGAGGCGCTGAAACTCCCTGGCAAAGGGCGCATGAAAACGACGGGTAAGCTGGGCGATGTGATGAAGGAATCCATCGATGCCGCGGCGTCGTATGTGCGGTCGATAAGCCCTGATATCGGGGTGAAACCGACGAGCTTTGATACGCTGGACATTCACGTGCATGTGCCCGACGGCGCGACGCCTAAGGACGGGCCAAGCGCGGGATTGGCGATGGTTACCTCTATCGTTTCGGTGCTCACAGGGATCCCTGTGCGCAAAGACATCGCGATGACGGGTGAGGTTAGCTTGCGCGGGAATGCCATGCCCATCGGCGGGCTAAAGGAAAAACTGCTCGCGGCGTTGCGCGGCGGGATCAAGACCGTCTTTATCCCTGAGGAGAATGAGAAAGACCTGGCCGAGATCCCAGACAATGTCAAAGACGGGTTAGAGATTGTCCCTGTCACGCATGTCAAAGATGTCCTGGAGCAGGCCCTCTTAGGGGTGCCCGAGCCCATCGAATGGGACGAGGCCGCTGAGGCAGCCGCAGCTGCAGCCGCGCTGGCCTCTCGGGCGCAGGGCGCGACCGCGCATTAAAAAAGTTGCCCGGCTATAGCCTGACGGCTGAATTTTGATATTGATCTTCAACTGTCTCCGCTTTGCTCAAGCCGACCGAGGGTGGCGCGGTACGCGCCGCCCGTGGGGG
>CAYWNJ010000419.1:0-2869 GCA_964459535.1 uncultured Rhodobacterales bacterium | reverse complement strand
TATACGCGCCAGCCACGCACGAGGTCTATTCGTCCGAGCTGTTCGGCCATACGCGCGGCGCCTTTGGTGATCACCATAAAGTTGACGATCAGCAGAACGCAAAAGACAACAAGGCCCAGAAAGATACTCCCGCCCATCACAAATTGCGCAAACCCTTCGATCACGCCGCCCGCTGCGCCCGTCCCGGTGTGGCCCTGACCGATAATCAACTTGGTCGAGGACACGTTGAGCGAGAGCCTTAGCATGAGGCTGGCCAGCAAGATTGTTGGAAAGGAGGAAAAGTCGAGCGGGCGCTCGATAAAGAGCGTGATCGTAAAGATCAAAATGGCAAGCGCGAAAGAGGCGGCAAGCCCGATATCGAGCACCCATGCGGGCATTGGCAAAACCATCATGACGATGATCGCCATCAAAGCGATCGCAAGCATGACAGTTGGGTTAAACAATGCCCTCGGAGAGGTTATGTCCATGCCTCACTCTACCTCACGGCGGAGACGCGCTGCGTATCCGCATTGTTCAAATATGATTGATCGACTAGCTCTGCCTTCTTGATTGATCCTAGTCAGTTATGGTTGATGAAAGGTAAGCGCCGCTGCTCAAGTGGAAATGGCTTCCCGCTTGTGGACTGCTTGGCTAAAAGGTGCGCAGAAGCAGTATAGGTCCGCATGATGCCCCGCCCTACTCCGGTCGTTCTTTGCATTCTCGACGGTTGGGGCTTGGCACCGGACAGCCCAGGCAACGCGCCCGCGCGCGCTAATACGCCCAATATCGACTGGATTATGGCCAATTGCCCCTCGGCTGAGTTGATCACGCATGGGCCGGATGTCGGCTTGCCAACCGGGCAAATGGGCAATTCAGAGGTGGGCCATACCAATATCGGGGCGGGGCGTGTCGTAGCGATGGATCTTGGACAGATCGACTTGGCCATCGAGACGGGCAGTTTTTTTGACAACGAAGTGCTGACGCACAGCTATCAGGATATTAAGGCCGCCGGAGGGCGTCTGCATGTGTTTGGTTTGATGTCTGATGGCGGTGTGCATAGCCATTTGGATCATCTCATCGCAGCTGTTCAGGGCGGGCGCCGAGCAGGTCTTGAGGTGATTGTTCATGCGCTCACCGATGGGCGGGATGTCGCGCCGCAATCGGCCTATGGTTATCTAGCGGCGCTTCAGGAGCGGTTGTCACCCGAGGTAAGGATTGGCACGCTGAGCGGGCGTTACTTTGCGATGGACCGCGATAAGCGCTGGGAACGGGTCGCTGAGGCATTTGATGTGATTGTCCATGCTAGTGGCCCGAGGGCTGCTCAGGCGCATATGGCGGTTAGCGCGGCTTATAATCGCAGCGAGACCGATGAGTTTATCACGCCCACGGTGCTGGGGGACTACGCTGGCGCGCGGGACGGGGATGGTTTTTTCTGTGTGAACTTTCGGGCGGACCGGGTGCTCGAAATTCTAGCCGCGATTGGCGATCCGCGCTTTGACGCCTTCGATGTGGGGCAGCGGCCGCGTTGGTCCGCGCTTGTCGGGATGTCCGAGTATGGGCCCGAGCACAACGCCTATATGCGGACCGCCTATCCCAAGCAGAGCATTCCGAATACTTTGGGCGATTGCGTCTCTCAGGCTGGGCTGCGCCAATTTCGCGTTGCGGAGACCGAGAAGAACCCTCACGTTACCTATTTCCTGAATGGCGGGGTGCATCCGCCGCTGCCTGGAGAGGACCGGGACAAGCCCGCCTCGCCGAACGTTGCGACCTATGATCTTGCGCCCGAAATGTCGGCGGAGGCGGTCACGGAGAGTCTGATAAGGGCGATTGAGCAGCGCTATGATTTGATTGTTGTGAACTATGCCAATCCCGATATGGTTGGCCATTCGGGCGACTTGCAGGCCGCGATTAAGGCGTGTGAGGTGGTCGATCACTGCCTAGGTCGCGCGCTTGCGGCTTTGAAGGTGGAAAACGGGGTGATGGTTCTTTGTGCGGATCATGGAAATTGTGAGGTGATGATTGACCCGGCGAGCGGCGGTCCTCACACCGCCCATACGACCAATCCCGTGCCCATCGCGGTTATCGGCGCTGAAGGAAACCTGGCCAGCGGGCGGCTTGCCGATGTTGCGCCCACGGTGCTCGCATTGATCGGGCTAGAGGCGCCGCCCGAAATGACAGGGCGTGTTCTTTTCTCATGAAAGTGGCTTTTCTCTGCGCAGTTTTACTTTGGCCAACGTCGCTTTGGGCGCAAACCAGCGCCGAGGCGAATGCACAAGCGACGCTGGGGCAATTGTTGGATGCTGCGCGTCTGCTTAAGAACGCTGAACACGCAAGAGACCGCGTGCGCGCTCTGACCGCAACTGTTGCAGCTTATGAGGCGGCGCTGAGTACGCTACGGGCGGGCCTGCGCGGCGCTGCGCTGAGCGAAGAGCGGCTCACGCGCCAATTGGCGGCGCGTGATGCAGAGATCGCGGCGCTGCTCGGCACGTTGCAAGCGATGGGCGATACCCGCGCGCCGACCCAGCTCTTGCACCCTCAGGGGCCAACAGGGACCGCGCGGGCGGGGATGCTGCTGGCCGAGCTGACGCCCGCCTTGAACACCCGTGTTGAGGGGTTGCGCGCGGCGGTTACGGAAATACGCCTTTTGCGCGGCATTCAGCAGGATGCGGCGGATCAATTGCAACTTGGCCTCTCAGAGGTGCAGCAGGCACGTATCGCGCTCAGCCAAGCCATGGCCGAGCGCACAGAACTGCCGATGCGATTTGTCGAAGACCCTGTGCGCACCGCGATCTTAATCGCCAGCGTGGAAACGCTTGATGATTTTGCGGATGGTCTGGGCCAGATCCCCTCGGGGCTTGAACTGTCAGAGCTGCCGGACACAGGCTTTGCT
>CAYWNJ010000418.1:0-2873 GCA_964459535.1 uncultured Rhodobacterales bacterium | reverse complement strand
TGAAGACGCGACTATCCTGTGGGTCACGTCCCTGGTTTAACCGCTATTCTTTGAATAGCCGCGTCAGAACAAGATGCGCGACCCCGACGGCCACTATCTGAGCCAGAACGAACATCGCAATATGACCCGGATATATACCTGAAAACGTATCAGAAAATCCCCGCGCGAGCGTGACAGCCGGATTGGCAAAGCTGGTTGATGCCGTGAACCAATACGCTCCCGTGATATAAAGCGCGACAAGCGTTGGCACCATCTCCGCCCGCGCCTTAAGCCCGCCGAAGATAACGAAGAGCAGACCGAAGGTCGCGATGCCTTCAGAAAACCACTGCGCCCCGCCGGTGCGGTGCATGGTTTGCGAGACCTGCAAGAGCGGCAGGGCAAACATCGCATGGGCCGCCCAGACCCCCAAGATCCCGCCAACAAATTGAACAGCGGCATAGCCAAGGGCTTCGCGTCCCGGTAGCCGCCCACGCATCCAAAAGGCAAGCGTCACCGCCGGGTTAAAATGCGCCCCAGAAATCGGACCAAGCACAGTTATGATTGCAAAGAGCATGGCCCCCGTTGCAATCGCATTCGCCAAAAGCGCGATCCCGGTATTCCCGCCCGATAGCGTCTCTCCCATAATCCCCGAGCCGACGACGCTGATCAGCAAAAGCAGCGTGCCAAGCCCTTCGGCAACAAGTTTGCGAGTCATCTAAATTACTCCTGCCACCACCAGAGCGCGGGCATATAGGTCGGACCATCGCCGTAAAGGGGCACCCGATCTGGCCGCTTCATTTGGCGTATATGCGCAATCCGCCCTGCCTTGTATTGCCAAAACGGGATCACGTAAATTCCCGCCGCCAAAAGCCGATCCAGCGCACGTGCCGCACTGTTAAACGCCTCGGTAGAAGGGGCGGCGAGCATCGCCTCAATCACCGCATCCACCGCAGGGTCCATAACGCCCGGCAAATTCCGACTCCCTATTTGCGTGGCCGCTGCGCTTCCCCAATAAAACCGCTGCTCGGTTCCCGGAGACAAAGAGGCGGCGCGCCGAAAATAGGTCATGTCAAAGTCAAAATCTGCAATGCGAGCAAAATACTGCGCGTCGTCCACGGTTGCGATCCGAGCTGCAATACCAAGCTGATTAAGCGCGGTGACGTAAATCTCTGCAATCGCGCGGGTCTCTGTATCGCCTTTTGGCAGTAAGATCTCGAATGCAAAGGGCGCGCCGCTCGGCCCGCGCAATTCTCCCTGCGCACCAGGCTCCCACCCGGCGGACGCAAGAAGCCGCGCCGCACCGCGCATCCCGCGCCGATTGCGCGCAGAGCCATCCGATATCGGCAAAACGGGTCCTTCAACAACCGCTTGCGGGACCGAAAACCCCTCAAGCAGCGCTCGAATATCGTCCCCCGCCGGTCCAGGTTTCATCGCCAATTCGGAGTTAGAGAAATAAGACGTGATGCGCGGCTGCGCGCCCCCGGTCAGCGTGTCATTAATATACTCAAAGTTAAACGCTTCGAGCAAAGCGCGCCGCACCTTTAGATCGTCAAATGGCGCGCGGCGGGTATTAATCGCAAATCCCGTCATCCCCGAGGGCTTGCTATGGGGGATCTCGGCTTTGACAACGGCGCCGTCCTGCACGCGCGGGAAGTCATACTGCGTCAGCCAGCGCTGCGCGTTGAACTCACGCATGGCGCTGATCTCACCGGCTTTGAACGCCTCGAACAAAACCCCTGCATCGCCAAAAAAGTCGATCCGAATGGTCGAGAAATTATGTGTCCCGCGTCGAAGCGGCAGATCCGCCCCCCAATAGTCCGGGTTGCGCTCAAGCTCAACAAAGCGCTCCGCCTCATAATCCGCCACAACATAAGGTCCGGTGCCTAGCGGGATCTCCTGTAAGGGCGCGCTGGCAAAATCCTTGCCCGCCCACTGCGCCTTTTGCAAAATCGGTCTGAGCCCGGCAATCAGCGCCAATTCCCGATTGTCTGAGCTGAAATATATCGTAACAGCACGCGGCCCGGTCGCCTCAATCCGGCTGATTTGCTGCGCAAGGCTGGCGTAGCGCGGGTGTCCCGCGCGGCCCAAGGTCTCAAAACTCCAGATCACATCCTCAACGCGGACCGGATCTCCGTTCGCGAATCGGGCCTCCGGGCGCAGGATGAATCGTACCCAGGATCGGTCCGGCGGCACCTCCACCGATTCGGCCAGCAGCCCATAAAGTGTAAACGGTTCATCCAATGAACGCCCCATCAGGCTCTCATGCGTCAAAAAGCGCAACTGCCACGGGACACTCCCTTTCCGAATAAACGGGTTGAGAGAATCAAAGCCGCCAGTGTTTCCCAGCACAATCCGCCCGCCCTTGGGGGCATCGGGCGCGACATAGGGCAGAGACACAAAATCCGGTGGCAGGGCAGGGGTCCCATACATAGCTATGCCATGTTTGGGCTCGGCTATGAGCGGATTGGTACTGAGAATCGCCAGCCAAATCAGAACCTGCGGCGCAGATCTTAACCACCTAAACTGGAAAAAGATTGATAACATATTCGCAACAATCCCCCGCGGCCCTTGTTTTGTTAACATATCCCGTAGCGGGGGGTTTACGCTATCTCAAACTTTTAACTTGGATGCGCCGCGCGTTTTGGGTATAACCATCTCACTGCTCGATAGGTTTCTTGCCTGTATGAAACCTGCCTCAATGACTTAACCCCGGCTTCGGCCGGGGTTTTTTTGTGGCCGATAATATTGCGCGATCACCTTGTGATGCACAGCGCGACCTGCCATTTATTTTGCACCTGCAGCATCGTAGACGGAGATTGAGAATGGCGCTGACCACCAGCCTGGCGGGCAAGACCGCGATCATCACCGGATCAAACTCCGGTATCGGCCTAGGG
>CAYWNJ010000417.1:0-2875 GCA_964459535.1 uncultured Rhodobacterales bacterium | reverse complement strand
GTTTCGCCAGAGCAAGAAGGCACTGGAAACGCCCTTTTACTCTTGAATCTACATAGCTGGTCAAAGCACCGGCTAAATTAATCCAATTACAAGCGACAACAAGGTGTACTTGGCCATCGCCGGAGCGCGAACAACTCAAAAGCCATCTGCAAAAAAGCTCTTAGCTGATCAGCACCAAACCTCAAAAACCCAAAAAGGATCATTGAAACTCTGGCAGCGCAATAGTCGCAAATGGAAGACCGCGCAAGCCAATTCTGGACGCGGCGGGTGCGTTCCGCTAGATCATATCGTATGGCGAAAAACACAAATCAACCTAATCAAGATGCGCGCGATATACGGCTAAAATTTGCGCTCAAGTCCAACTTGGCGCGCAGAAAGGCGCAGGCTAAGGCGCGGCAGGCAGTAAAGCAAACAGGCAAAGAAGGTCAAAAATAATGGATTCGATAGTGGTGCGCGGGAATGGCCCGCTTGAAGGAGATATTCCGATTGCAGGCGCTAAAAATGCCTGCCTTACCTTGATGCCCGCAACGCTACTGAGTGACGAGCCCCTGACATTAACAAATGCGCCTCGGCTAAGCGATATTCGCACCATGACCTTGCTTCTACAAAGTCTGGGGGCAGAGGTAACAACCCTGCAAGATGGCCAAGTTTTGGCGATGTCGAGCCACACGATTTCCAATCACACGGCTGATTACGATATCGTCCGCAAGATGCGGGCCTCAATTCTTGTTCTTGGGCCGCTACTGGCGCGCGAAGGGCATGCTGTTGTCTCGCTCCCCGGCGGATGTGCAATTGGCGCGCGTCCAGTCGATCTGCATCTGCAAGCACTTGAGGCGCTCGGCGCAGAGCTTGAACTTACGGGGGGGTATGTACATGCGAAGGCACCCAAAGGCTTAACGGGGGGAACGATTGAATTCGGGTTTGCTTCTGTCGGGGCGACGGAGAATGCGTTGATGGCTGCGACACTCGCAAAGGGTACGACCATTATCAAAAACGCCGCGCGCGAGCCCGAGATTGCAGACTTAGCGCGCTGTCTACGTAAGATGGGCGCGCAGATTGAGGGTGAGGGGACATCGACGCTGACCATAGAGGGGGTTGATCGTTTGGGCGGCGCGACGCATCCGATTGTCGCGGACCGTATTGAGCTGGGGACTTACATGCTTGCACCCGCGATTTGCGGTGGTTCGGTCAAGTTGCTCGGGGGGCGCCGTGACTTGCTGACTGCCTTTTGCGACAAGCTTGAGGCAACCGGGATTGAGATCTCAGAATGCGCGGATGGTCTGCGCGTGCGCCGCAATGTCAATGCGGTGCATGCCGTCGACGTTGCGACTGAGCCTTACCCCGGCTTTCCAACCGATTTACAAGCGCAGATGATGGCGCTCCTTTGTACGGCCGAAGGCACCTCGGTGCTGGAAGAGCGCATCTTTGAGAACAGGTTTATGCATGCCCCGGAATTGGGCCGCATGGGCGCGCAGATAGAAGTCTCTGGAGGAACGGCGACTGTGCATGGAGTTGAACGTCTAAAGGGTGCCCCGGTTATGGCGACTGATTTGCGTGCCTCAGTCTCGCTCATTCTCGCGGGCTTAGCCGCCGAGGGCGAAACCCATGTTTCTCGGGTCTATCATCTGGATCGTGGGTATGAGCGCGTGGTTGATAAGCTCTCGGCGGTTGGCGCGAATATTGAGCGGGTGACGGCTGCATGACCCAAGATGCAAAATTCGAGGATGGGCGCGAGGCACCGTTGAACCTTGGGGTGGAGGATGCCGAAGACCTCAAGATTGTCTCTAGCCTTTGCCAGGATGCTATCCTACCGATTACAGAAATGCGCTGGGAGAGGCGCAAGCGGCGTTTTACCCTGCTGCTGAACCGCTTTCGCTGGGAAGACCGGGGGGGCGCACGCCACGGCGCAGAACGGGTGCGTGCCTTGCTAAGCTTTGAAGATGTGCTGAACGTAGCGGGTCAAGGAATTGATCAAAGCGCTAACGAAACAATTCTATCGCTTCTCTCCATTGAATTTGAGGCCGGAGAGGATGGGGCTGGGGAGATACTGCTAACCTTTGCTGGCGATGGCGCGATACGGATGAGCGTCGAGGCCATTGCCGCACGGCTGCAGGATGTTACCCGGCCCTATGACGCCCCATCGGGACAGGTGCCTGATCACGGCGAAATCTAAGGTTGTAGTGAAAAGCTCCGACTTTGCTTAGAGCGTGTTCACTCTGATTGGATTCGGGATTCTCAAATCTACTTAACTATGCTCCCCTGTGCAGAGACAGATATAGGGTATCACATATTGGCAAACCGCATCCAATTGAGTTGCGAGAGCGTCCTTGCGCTAGTTGAGAAGCGCTTCACGCACACCGAAGTCGCGCGCCGTCTTTGCGTTTCAATCAAATTCGTTAACCGGCCATTCTCTAGCCGTTTTCTGAACAAGCACGCACCCTGCTGATCCCACCAGATGATCTTCAGCAGATCGTCACGTCTGCCCCGGAACACAAACAGATGGCCGGAATACGGGTCTGCAGCCAAAACCTTCTCGGCCTATGCGGCCAAGGTATTAAAACCACGCCGCATGTCTGTGACGCCCGCCGACAGCCAAACGCGTGTATTGCTTGGGACAGGGATCCAGTCGTCAAACCCTGAACAAGGCCAACAACTGCCGCTAGCGCAGTCGGCCCTTAGTCGTCGTAGTCTTCGAAATAGAGCCCGACAGCAGAAATATCATAGGGTTGAGCATATAATCGAACGGTCATCTTGTCCTCTCTTTCATTGGATCAGGGGTTGCGCTTGCAACCCTTGCAACAACAATGCCCGCCCCTTTCAAAAACGCTTTCACTTCCATGTTCCTTTCAAATCAAGGGTTGTAGAGCGAGAAAAC
>CAYWNJ010000416.1:0-2880 GCA_964459535.1 uncultured Rhodobacterales bacterium | reverse complement strand
GATCATATTCACCTTCATCTCAACCATCTGCCGCCTGAGACATTGGCCGAGCGTCTGCCCGGCATCTCGGAAAGCGCGCGGATTTTTGCAGGTGTAGATGTAACGCGCGAGCCGATCCCCGTGCTGCCCACAGTGCATTACAATATGGGGGGCATCCCAACCAATTATTGGGGAGAGGTTCTGGCCCCCACCAAATCCGACTCAAATGCCATTGCACCGGGTCTGATGGCGGTGGGTGAGGCGGGCTGCGCCTCGGTCCATGGTGCCAACCGGCTCGGGTCAAACTCGCTGATTGACTTGGTTGTGTTTGGCCGTGCTGCGGCCATCCGCGCCCGAGAGGTCGTGGACGCTGTCGCGCCGGTTCCGACACCCAGCACACGTGCGGTCGAGGCCGCTTTCTCGCGCTTTGATGGGTTGCGCTATGCCAAAGGACACGTTCCAACGGCAGAGCTGCGCCTGGAGATGCAAAAGACGATGCAGCGCGATGCTGCGGTTTTCCGCACGGATGAGACCTTGGCGGAGGGGCAAACCGCTATGGAGGACGTGGCGGGCAAAATCTCCGACATCAAGGTGACGGACACATCAATGGTGTGGAACTCTGACCTGATGGAAACCCTGGAACTGACCAATCTCATCCCCAACGCGGTGGCCACCGTGACAGCCGCTGCGGCACGCAAGGAAAGCCGCGGGGCGCATGCGCATGAGGATTATCCCGACCGCGATGATGAGAACTGGCGCAAGCATTCCTTGGTTTGGTTCAAGGGCAATGCGGCAAGCTTGGGGTATCGCGGTGTCATTACGCAACCGCTCACCAGCCATAATGACGGCGGTATTGACCTGAAGAAAATCGCGCCCAAAGCGCGCGTTTACTAGGCCGCTTATGCTTGGAGAGATCAAGCGCACGCTTCGGTCGATTGGTTTTACGGCGCATCCGATCAAAACCCGTGCGTTCTATATCAAAGGCTATCGCTTGCAGCCGGATGTCGTCTTTGATGTTGGGGTTTTTGCGGGCACGCCTTGGCTCTATAAGGCATTTCCCGCAGCCCGGTTTGTGCTCATTGATCCGCAAGAGGAATGCGCCGACAAGGTGCGCAAGACGGGTTTGTTACCCGAGTTTGACTATCACGCCGTGGCGCTTGGTGCCGAAACGCGCACGGCTACGTTGAACGTTCCAGAAACCGAGCCGGGCAAAGGCGGCGCAATGGCGAGCCTGCTTGAACGCACCGGGAGTTTGGCTGAGACGTTCACTGGGGTTGAAAAGCGGAGTGTGCCGGTCCAGCGACTTGACGAAATTGCACAAGCCTATCCGGGCCGTGTGGGTTTGAAGATCGACACGGAGGGCTTTGAAACTGAAGTTCTGCTTGGGGCGACAGAAACGCTTAATCGTTGCGACTTTGTTATCCTCGAGCTCAGCCTCGATGCGCGCCGCTTTGAGGGCACCCCGCCACCCTCAAGCGCGATAACGCCGCTGACAGAGGCGGGGCTTGAGTTGCGCGACATACTGACGATTGCTGATGGGCCGGGTAAGCGCGCGCAGCCGCGTTATGTCGATGCGCTATTTACCCGGTGGGCGGCATGAGGTGGAGAGGGGTCTTCGCGGCGCTGCTAGCGCTAAGTGGCTGCGCCGCTTCAGAGCAATTCGTGGACGAGATTGCCCGCCAAAGCGCAAAGAGCGCTGTCTCGGAAGTGCTGACAACATCCTTCCCGGCGGTGCCGAAACGTGCGGTAACGCCATTCACCGATTGTGTGATTGACGCCGCCTCTTCAAGCGAAATTGTTCAATTCGCCCGCGCCGCAATTGTTGGGGTGGATGCGCAAACCGTAACCCTGACTCAAAATATCTTGTCGCGCCCTGCGACAACGACATGTATCGTTAAATCTGGCGTGTCCGCGCTGGTCGTATGAAAGGAGACCGAGCATGGTCCAATTGAGGCTTCCGAAAAACAGCCGCATCACAACCGGCAAAACTTGGCCAAAGCCGGAGGGGGCGACCAACCTGCGCAAGGTCAAGATTTACCGCTGGAACCCTGATGACGGTCAGAACCCGCGTCTCGATACCTATTGGGTTGATATCGATACCTGCGGGCCGATGGTCTTGGACGTGCTGATCAAGATTAAGAACGAGATTGACCCAACCCTGACCTTTCGCCGGTCCTGCCGAGAGGGGATTTGTGGCTCTTGCGCGATGAACATTGATGGGATCAACACGTTGGCCTGCATTTACGGGCTTGATGAGATCAAGGGCGATGTCAAAATCTATCCGCTGCCGCACATGCCGGTGGTCAAGGATCTGATCCCCGATTTGACCCATTTTTATGCGCAGCACGCCTCGATCATGCCCTGGCTCGAGACCAAAACCAATCGTCCGGCGAAAGAGTGGAAGCAATCAATTGAGGACCGCAAAAAGCTTGATGGTCTTTATGAATGTGTCATGTGCGCCTCTTGCTCGACCTCATGCCCCAGCTATTGGTGGAATGGCGATCGCTATCTTGGTCCTGCCGCGCTGCTCCATGCCTATCGTTGGATTATTGACAGCCGGGATGAAGCGACGGGCGAGCGCTTGGATGATCTTGAGGATCCGTTCAAGCTTTATCGTTGTCATACGATCATGAATTGCACCAAGACATGCCCGAAAGGCCTTAATCCTGCCGAAGCCATTGCGCAGGTTAAGAAGATGATGGTCGAACGGACTGTCTAAATCATCCGATTTTGACCTGAAACACCTTTACGCAGCGCCGTCCCGCCCCGCAGGTCGGCACTATCCGAGTTGAGGTTGGGAGCATCGGGTTTCTTAGAAGTCGGATGCTTTATAGCGTTTCGGTTTAAACCTGAGACACCATTGGCCGGAAGTAGACATTGCCACAAAGCACCCCGCCCGGA
>CAYWNJ010000415.1:0-2882 GCA_964459535.1 uncultured Rhodobacterales bacterium | reverse complement strand
CGGCGCGATTGCGCCTCCCCTCGGAACGGCGCTACCGAACTTCTGTTGAGTGCCTCAGGTTAAAGGTCGGCCGCTCTAGGGTAAAGAGTCACGCAGAATGCGCGCCATCGGCAAGCGTTTTGACAAAGGAGAGGATCTCTTCAGTAGGTGCGCCGGATTTGGCAACGATGGCACTACCGACAACGGCGCCATCTGCAACCTCGGCGATGGCGCGACTTTTCTCTGGCGTGTTAATCCCAAAGCCGACAATCACCGGCAGATCTGTGGCGGCTTTGATCCGCGCCACTTCGGGGCCAACATCCGTGGCCTGTGCCTCCGCCGCGCCAGTAATGCCTGTGATCGAGACATAATACACGAAGCCCGAGGTATTGCTTAGAACCGCTGGAAGGCGGGCATCGTCAGTTGTGGGTGTGGCAAGGCGGATAAAGTTAAGCCCTGCCTCTTGCGCCGGCAGGCACAGCTCATCGTCCTCTTCCGGGGGCAGGTCAACGACGATAAGCCCATCAATCCCGGCCTCTTTCGCCTCTTGCAAAAACGCACTTACCCCTCGGTTAAAAATTGGATTGTAATAACCCATTAGGACAATTGGGGTGGTGTCATCCGCTTGACGAAAGGTACGCGCAAGGTCGAGCGTTTTCGCCAGCGTCATGCCGCTTTCAAGCGCGCGCTGCCCGGCAAGCTGAATGGTTGGCCCATCCGCCATTGGGTCGGTAAAGGGCAGGCCAAGCTCAATCACATCGACGCCCGCGCCGGGCAACCCTTGGACCAATGCCAACGAGGCGTCGTAATTTGGATCGCCCGCCATGACATAGGCGACAAAGGCTTTCTTCCCTTCGGCACGCAGCGCCGCAAATTTTTGGTCAATCCGTGACATGTTCGCCCTCATCTGAATGCCCCCGTCTCATGCCGCAAACCGCGCCTCGGCGCAATAGAGGCGGCGGTTGCGCCGCTGCTCGGACGCGGTTAGGAAAGCGCCGCAGGCAAAGGAGGCGTGACATGGGCTTTCGAATGGGAATCGTGGGGCTGCCAAATGTTGGCAAGTCTACGCTCTTTAACGCATTGACGCGCACAGCCGCAGCGCAGGCTGCCAATTTTCCATTTTGCACGATTGAGCCCAATATTGGGGAAGTCTCCGTCCCTGATACACGGCTTGACCAACTGGCTGAAATCGCAAATGCGCGCCAAGTTATCCCAGCCCGCATGACCTTCGTCGATATCGCGGGCCTGGTAAAGGGCGCGTCCAAGGGCGAGGGGCTTGGCAATCAATTCTTGGCCAATATCCGAGAGGTCGACGCCATTGCCCATGTCCTGCGGTGCTTTGAAGATGGGGACGTGACCCATGTCGAGGGACGGGTCGATCCGCTGGCCGATGCGGAAACGATAGAAACCGAGCTGATGCTTGCAGATATGGAGAGCATCGAAAAACGCTTGCAAAATATCGTGCGCAAAGTGCGCGGTGGCGACAAAGAGGCGATTGAGCAAGAGCGCTTGCTCCGCCTTGCTATGTCTGCGCTAGAAGCTGGCCAACCCGCCCGCGTTGTCGATGTTGACGACGACGATCTCCGTACTTGGAAAAATCTGCAATTGCTGACCACGAAACCTGTGCTTTACGTCTGCAATGTTGGTGAAGCGGAGGCGGCCGAGGGGAACGCGCAGTCTGCTAAAGTTGCTGAGATGGCTGCCGCGCAAGATATGTCGCATGTGATCATTTCCGCTCAGATCGAAGAAGAAATCAGCCAGCTAGAGCCTAGCGAAGCCGAAATGTTCCTAACCGAGATGGGGCTCGCGGAGGCGGGGCTCGATCGGCTGATCCGGGCTGGATATGATTTGCTGAATTTGGAGACGTATTTCACCGCCGGACCAAAAGAAGCGCGCGCTTGGACAATCAAAGCTGGAACCAAGGCGCCGCAAGCCGCCGGTGTCATACACGGGGATTTCGAGAAAGGCTTTATCCGCGCCGAGACGATTGCCTTTGACGATTACGTCGCGCTAGGCGGCGAGCAAGCCGCAAAAGAAGCGGGAAAGATGCGCGCCGAAGGCAAAGCCTATACTGTGAAAGATGGGGATGTCCTGCATTTTTTGTTTAACAATTAGCGGTCATCTGGTCGCTTTGGCCAGCATAATAAATGGTCTTGCAAGAGCATCCTGAGCCTTGCATCTGACCCCCAAGTCGATCAAGACGGTTTTATGACATTGCGTTTCGCCGCGCTTGCGGTCCATCTGTTCACAGCTCTAGGGGCGATCTTGGCCATGCTTGCGATGCTCGCAGCGGCACAAGAGCGCTGGGATATGATGTTTCTTTGGCTGGTCGCAGCCTTTGTCGTCGATGGGATTGATGGTCCCCTAGCGCGGCACTACGATGTAAAGCGCAATGCGCCGGAATTTGATGGCGTGCTGTTGGATCTGATCATTGATTATTTAACTTATGTTTTTATTCCAGCCTTTGCCCTTTTTCAATCGGGTCTAATGGCGGGTTGGACCGGCTGGGTGGCAACATTGGTTATTTGCTTTACCAGCGCGCTTTACTTTTCCGACACACGCATGAAAACGCGCGATAATTCGTTCAGCGGGTTTCCCGGTTGTTGGAACATGGTGATCGTCGTTATCTTTGCCGTACACCCCAATTTCTGGGTCTCGTTTGGTCTCGTGGTGCTATTGGCCCTCGCGATGTTCCTTCCTCTGAAATTCATCCACCCCACGCGCACGGCGCGCTGGCTCTGGATTTCTCTACCCGTTTCTTTTGCATGGACCTTTTTTGCCGGCTGGGCCGCCTGGGTGGATTTCAACCCGCAAAGCTGGGCGCAAACCGGCCTAGTGCTGACCTCGGCCTATCTTGCGCTTGCCGGGATTGCGCAGCAAATCCTCTATGGGAGCGAGGGCTA
>CAYWNJ010000414.1:0-2883 GCA_964459535.1 uncultured Rhodobacterales bacterium | reverse complement strand
GATCCCTTTCGAGACAATCCGGCTTTTGGTATTCCGCCCCAAATGCACCATCTTCGTGCCGGTATCGGCCTGCTGGTAGTTGTTGGTGATCGCAATCGAATAAAACTCGCCCTGGCTGTCCTCCCCGCGCAAAATACACGAGGGGTATTTCCAAGTGACGGCCGAGCCCGTCTCGACCTGGGTCCACATCACTTTGGCCCGATCACCGCGGCAATCCGCGCGCTTGGTGACAAAGTTGTAAATGCCGCCCTTCCCATTCTCATCGCCTGGATACCAGTTCTGAACCGTGGAGTATTTCACCTCCGCATCTTCCTCGACAACGATCTCCACCACCGCCGCATGTAGCTGGCTGGTGTCCCGTTGCGGCGCGGTGCAGCCCTCAAGATAGCTCACATAAGAGCCCTTATCGGCAATGATCAACGTGCGCTCAAACTGCCCCGTATTCTCGGCATTGATCCGAAAATACGTGCTCAACTCCATCGGGCAGCGCACGCCGGGCGGTACATAGACAAATGAGCCGTCCGAAAACACCGCGCTGTTCAGCGTTGCGTAGAAATTATCGGACACGGGCACAACACTGCCCAGATATTTTCGCACCAATTCCGGATGCTCCCGAATAGCCTCGGAAATCGAGCAAAAGATCACCCCGGCCTTTGCAAGCTCCTCGCGAAAGGTTGTCCCCACACTAACGCTGTCAAAAACCGCATCGACCGCCACTTTACGCTCGCCTTCAGGCACCTCAACCCCGGCAAGGATGGCCTGCTCTTTAAGAGGGATACCCAGCTTCGCATAGGTCTCAAGCAGCTTCGGATCCACCTCGTCCAGGGATTTTGGCTTTACTTCCATGCTCTTAGGGCGCGCATAATAATATTGGTCCTGAAAATCAATCTCCGGATAATCCACCATTGCCCAATCCGGCTCTTTCATTTGCAGCCAGCGCGCATAGGCGGCCAGACGCCACTCGGTCATCCAATCCGGCTCGTCATTCTTGCCCGAGATGAGACGCACAATATCCGGTGTCAGCCCCTTCGGAGCGTATTCCATCTCAATCTCAGTCTCCCAGCCGTATTTATAGGTGCTTACCTCGCGCACAGCATCCACGGTCTCTTGATCAACGCCATCCTTGACCTGAACATTGTCTAAAGCCGCCATCTTTGATCCTTTCTCGCCGCCTAAGCCGCGCGGTTCCTAAACTTCTTAAAGGCACTGCCCCAAGCGGCGACAAAGCCCAACACGTCTTCTTCGCGGGTTTCGAGCCCGAGCGAGACACGCACCCCGCACCCCGCCAAATCTCCAAACCCCATGGCCCGCAGCACGCGGCTTTCCTTGACCTTGCCCGAAGAGCAAGCCGAGCCTGCCGAAATCGCATACCCTGCCAAGTCCATCTGCATCACTTGCGTCTCCGCTCTCCAGCCAGGGGTGATAAAACAAGATGTGTTGGGCAGGCGTTGCGCCTCTTTCCCGACAAAAATAGTCGCTGGATTGATCTCAGCAAGGGCGCTTTCTAGAATATTTCTAAGTTTCTCCACCTGGTCCCAGCTACCGTCCGCCAGATCACGCTGCGCCGCCTCGGCTGCCGCGCCAAATCCGGCAATCCCAATCACATTTTCCGTCCCCGAGCGCCGGCCCATCTCTTGTCCGCCGCCCGGAATCAGCGGATCAATATCCACGCCCTCGGCCACTAAAAGAGCCCCAACCCCCTTAGGACCCCCCATTTTATGGGCAGAAAGCATCCCAAAGCGCGCCCCCAGCGCTGGAAAATCCAAAGCGCGCTTTCCCCCAAGCTGAACCAAATCCGTCAAAAACCGGCCCGGCAAAACGTCTTGTAGCAAACCCGTTTCACTATTTGCACCTTGCTGCGCGCCCCAAACATCCAAACTGTCCGAAACACGCCCGCCGGTACAATCCAAAACCACTTCGCAATGCACCGCGACGCTCTCATGCTCTAAGGCGGCACAAACCACCCGCTGCCCGCGCAGTGCCACCGCAGCGGCCTCCGTCGCCGAGCCCGTAAACACAACCTGCTGCGCCGCACATCCCGCAAGCCGCGCCACCTGCGCCCGCGCCCGCTCAACCACGCCCTTCGCCGCCCGCCCCTCAGCATGCACCGATGACGGATTACCCACGAGATCCATGGCCCGCAGCATCGCTTCCCGTGCCTCGGACCGCAGCGGCGTCGTCGCGTTATAATCCAGATAGATCCGGCTCATCCCTTCCTCTTGCGCCAAATATCCCGGGGGAGTCCGCGGCACGCGGACGGGGGCTGGCCCCCAGCCACCCTACCCATCATCCACCACCGCAAAAAGACTAGGCACCGCCGGGCAAGGCGCTAAATCATTTGCGACGACATCCGAAAGTCGCGTCTGATGCAAAAAAACGTACACATGCGCGCTCAGCCCTTCCCAAAGTCGATTGGTCAGCGACTGCGCTTTCGAGCCTGACGCCCCCCCTGACGCCCCTGCGCCTTTATGCATCGCATCGACGGTCTCATCCACGGCCTGCAAAATATCGACAACCCGAATATCCGACGCTGCCCGCGCAAGCCGATAGCCCCCTCCGGGGCCACGCACCGATGTCACAAGCTGTGCGCGCCGCAATTTGACAAAAAGCTGCTCAAGATAGGCCTGCGAGACATCCTGACGCGCCGCAATATCTCCCAAACTTACCAACTCATCAGCCCCCGCAAGCGCGATATCCGCCAAAGCAACCATCGCATATCGCCCCTTGGTTGATAGTTTCATTCCCGCCTTGCTCCGCGTTGACCTCGCAGCCAATCCGCCATACACCCCGGAATGATGTGGCGAATGCCGCGCCAACAGAAACTAGAACTATTCTAAAGTGCGTCTTGTCTCTCGTCAAGAAACCCCGCGCTTAGAATAACAA
>CAYWNJ010000413.1:0-2897 GCA_964459535.1 uncultured Rhodobacterales bacterium | reverse complement strand
TGGACCTCGTGGATCATCTCCGGCACGCCCTCCATACAGTCCGCGCGGGTGAGCACCTCGGCCCCGGCCTGCATCATATCCGCAACCGAGCGCCCGTCGCGCGCGCCCTCGACCACCGCGTCGGTGATCAAGGCAATGGCTTCGGGATAGTTGAGCTTCACACCGCGCGCGCGGCGCTTGCGCGCCACCTCGGCTGCCATTGCCACCATAAGCTTGTCTCGTTCACGCGGGGTCAATTGCATCTTATAGCATCCAAGATCGCGGCAGGTCGTTTTGCGTCAGCAGGTGCAGCACCGGCACCAATCTCTTGCGTAAAGCGTAGCCATCTCGGCCAACCAAACGCAAGGCCAGCAGCCCATCTTCGATCAAGCTGACACCTCCGGTGCCTGATAAAAGGGCACGGATCGGCTGCAAGAACCCTTCGGCCTCGGGCGCGGCAAGAACGACGTTGGCCACGGCCCGCGCGCCATTCAATGTCGCGGGACGCGCGAGCTGCGCGGCCACATCACCGCTCAGAGCGATGGCATCCATATAAAGCGGCACTCCTGCGCGGGTAAGCGTGATGCGATCATGAAATGATAGGGCCGTGAGCGCCTCGCCCATCGCCGCTCGGCCAAATATCAAGGGCTCGACCAACAGCGCGCGCGCACCCGGTTCAAGATCAATGCGCAGATGTCTGCGTAAGGCAGAGCGATCAAACAAAATGGTCTCTTGCGGCAGCCAATCGAGCCGGGCACCGGCCGCGACATGCGCTTTAACCTCCACCTTCGCGATCTGATTTGGCTGAGATTTATAGGCCCGTTCCGCCGCCTGAGTCGTCAGCCGCAAATGACTGGACGGCCCGACAGTGATCGACCCTGAGAACCGATCTCCCCCCGTCAGCCCGCCCGAGGTATTGACCAAAATACTGTTGAGCGCAGCGCTGTTCGGGCGCGGAAACAGCAGCTTATAGGCCCCGCTCTGGCGCAGCCCATCCAGCACTGTCCGGCTATCGCGCATTTTCGAAGCGAGTGTGAAACTGCCAATCGCTCGCGGCGACATGGTTGAAGTTTTGGTCTGCTCATCAAGCATGAGGCATCGCCTTTCAAAGAGAGTATTATCTTAAGGCAGATAGGCTCTGACAAGCTGCATTCGTTTTGGTTGTCGAAAGTCGAGACAGCCATTTTGCGGCACGGTGATCAAGACTTGGATCTAATCGCCACTTGAATGGGCAGTTTGTCGATCACTTGGAGCACCGCACGGTCGCGACAAGCTCTCTTATTCGCTGCCACTCTTCCCCAAAATATAAGGGGGTGTAGGGTAATCTTCGCGAGGTGGCACTGGCTTTCTGAAAGCTCGAAATTATTCTGAGTATTTTACTTGGGATGGGTTGATTTGCCGCTCAAAATCTGTAACTGACTAAAAAAGTAAGAAATGACCCGAGGAAAGAAAGACATGAAAACCAAGACGTCTATTCTAGCCTTTGCTATCGCAGTATCAGCAAGCGGCGCCTTTGCCGAAGGCGTGGTAAACCTTTATTCATCGCGCCACTACGACACGGATGAGCGGCTATATTCCGACTTCACCGAAGCCACTGGGATCACCATCAACCGCATCGAAGGTAAAGCGGATGAGCTGATCGCGCGTATGCAAGCTGAGGGCGACAACTCACCCGTTGATGTCTTTCTATCGGTTGACACGGTGCGGCTGACACGCGCGAAAGCTCTGGGTTTGCTTCAAAGCATCGACAGCCGCAAGCTAGAGGCCGCAGTTCCGGCCTATCTTCAGGACGATGACAACCAATGGTTTGCCTTTTCGCAGCGTGCGCGCATCCTGTTTTATGACAAGAATGATGTCACAAACCCGCCGATGACCTATCAAGATCTGGCCAACCCCGAATATGCGGGCAAGGTCTGCATTCGCTCCTCATCGAATGTCTATACCCAAAACATCACAGCAGCGTTGACCGCCCATCTGGGTGAAGACGCGGTGGGGGATTGGGCCAAGGGCGTGGTGGCAAACTTCGCGCGCGATCCTCAAGGCGGCGACACAGACCAATTGCGCGGCATTGTCTCAGGCGAATGTGATATCGCCATGTCGAACACCTATTACTTTTCTCGGGCCATTCGCAAAGATGTCTCGGGTCTGTCGGACAGCATCGACCAGATCGGCTGGGTTTTCCCGAACCAGAATGACATTGGTGCGCATATGAATATCTCTGGCGGGGGCGTCGCCAAAAACGCCCCGAACAAAGACAATGCGATTAAATTCCTAGAATACCTCGCCTCTGAGCAGGCACAGAAATATTTCTCTGCGGGCAATGACGAGTATCCTGCGGTTCCGGGTATTGGCCTATCGCCCTCCGTCGCGGCGTTGGGGATTTACCGCCCCGATACCCTGGCGCTGAGCGATATCGCCGAGAACATCGCTGCCGCGCAGAAAATCCTAAACGAAGCTGGCTGGAAATAACCCTTACTCCGCTGATCGCTTCGACGGCGCGCCTTTTTTAGTTGCGGCGATCTGACCGCCAGCCCCCAATCTGCGCGCAAAGTAGGATCACCGGCAAAAGCCCTATACCTGCGATCATCAGACTTGGAACAGCGGCGCCCTCCAACCGTTCATCGGAGGCGAGGCGAAAGGCTTGGACCGCCAGCGTGTCATAGTTGAAGGGCCGCAAGATCAATGTGGCGGGAAGCTCTTTGATCGTATCAACAAAGACGATCAAAAGCGCCGTCAAGATACTCCCGCGCAAGATTGGTACGTGAATACTGCGGACCGTGCCCCAAGCCGTTCGACCCAAAACCCGAGACGCTGCATCTATATTCGAGGTCACTGCGGCAAGGCCACTATCATAAGAGCCAATCGCAGCGGCAACGGAATAAATTCGAAGTGTTCTCCTCTATTCACCAAAACACCAC
>CAYWNJ010000412.1:0-2903 GCA_964459535.1 uncultured Rhodobacterales bacterium | reverse complement strand
ACTCGCCCGGCGGCGCTGAGCGAAGGAACTGTTGTGACGCTGGCAGATTTGTTCTTTGCCACGCCTGCACGGCTGAAGTTCATGCGTACGGATCGGGCGGAGGCGCAGGCCATCGCCGATGTTGTTAAACGCCTCGCGCTGGCCGAGCCCTTCGTGCGCTTTGCCCTTTACGATATCTCTGAAGGGCAAAAACGCGAGATATTCTGCGTTGAGGCTGAAAACGGCGATCTGTTTGACGCGCTACAAGGTCGGCTGACCCGCGTGTTGGGCAAGAGCTTTACCGAAAACGCGCTGCGCATTGATGCCGAGCGCGACGGCCTGCGCTTAACTGGTTTCGCTGCCTTGCCAACCTATTCGCGGGGGTCGGCGGCCCAGCAATATGTCTTTGTGAACGGGCGCCCGATACGGGATAAGCTGCTGCTTGGGGCGCTGCGCGGGGCCTATTTGGATTTTATCAGCAAAGACCGGCACCCTGCGGCTTGCCTCTTTATCGACTGCGACCCTCAGCGTGTTGATGTCAATGTGCATCCTGCCAAATCAGAAGTACGGTTTCGCGATCCTGGGGTTGTACGCGGTTTGATCGTATCAGCGCTGCGCCATGCGCTGGCAGAGGGCGGGCACCGCGCCTCGACAACCGTTGCGACAGGCATGCTCGGCGCAATGCGGCCCGAAGCGCCGACAACTGCGCCGCTGGTCTATCAACAAGCGAACCGGTCTCGCTACGCACAACGTCCGGACCCAAGTTTTGCCGAGCTCTCGGTGGCTTTTAGCGCGCCTTCGGCAGAGCCTGTCTTGGCCGAGCCTGCGCCTGATTTGCCGCTCGGCGTTGCGCGGGGACAAGTGCATGAAAACTATATCATCGCTCAAACAACGACCGGTATGGTGATCGTTGATCAACACGCCGCGCATGAGCGTCTTGTCTATGAAAAGCTCAAAAAGCAGTTGCGTGAAACAGGCGTCGCGACGCAGGCGCTTCTAATCCCCGAGATCATCGAGCTAAGCGCCCAAGATCGCGCGAGCCTTATGGACATTGCACCGGACCTGGCTCAGATCGGCTTGGCGCTTGAGCCGTTTGGCGGCAACGCGCTGATCATTCGGGAAACGCCCGCAATCCTGGGCACGGTGAATGTGCAAGCGCTGGTGTCAGATATCCTCGATGAATTATCCGAGCATGGCAGCAGCCGGAATGTTGAGGCCCGGATTGAGGCGGTGCTAAGCCGTGTGGCCTGCCATGGCTCCGTTCGGTCGGGTCGGCGTCTGCAAGCGGACGAGATGAACGCCCTTCTGCGCGAGATGGAGGCCACGCCCCATTCCGGCCAATGCAACCATGGCCGCCCGACATATGTTGAACTAAAGCTCACAGATATCGAGAGGCTGTTTGGCCGCACATGAACGGTGTTTTGGACGATATTGCCGCGCTGAGCGGCCCGCAGCTTTTTGCGCTCGGGGGCGGTCTCCTATTCGGTGTTCTTTTGCTACTATGCGTCGCCCTCGCGCTCCGTGCGGCGGGCCGGTCGGTGCGTGCGGTCGCTCCGGTTGCGCAGCAATTGGGGCAGCTTGATCAGAATATCCAACTGCTCGCACGCGGCCAGGAGGGGTTGCGCGCCTCAATCCAAACCGTCTCGGACACGGCGACCACCGGTCAAGCGCAGCTTGCTCAGACCGTAGAGCAGCGCTTGGCCGCGGTTCAGCAGCAGATGCAGGATCGTTTGGCGGATAACAGCTTGCGTGCGCAGCGTAGCCTAAACGAGATGCAAGAGCGTATGCGCGAAAGCCTGCACGGAAACGCGGAGCAGACCGCCACAAACCTGACCCAATTGCAGGAACGGCTGACCGCAATTGACAAAGCGCAGGATAATATCGCGAAACTGTCTTCGGATGTGCTTAGCCTGCAAGATATTCTCAGCAACAAGCAGACGCGCGGTGCGTTTGGTGAAATCCAGCTGCGCGACATCGTTTCTAAAGCGCTCCCTTCGGACAGCTATGCCTGGCAGCCGACACTCTCGAACGGAAAGCGGGCGGATTGTCTGATCCATCTGCCCAATCCGCCTGGTCCAATCGTTATCGACAGTAAATTCCCACTGGAAGCTTATGAGGCGTTGCGCGGGGCAGAGAATGACCAGGCTGCCAAGCAAGCCGCCGCGGCTTTGCGTGTTGCTGTAAACGGGCACATTGCCGCCATTTCCGAGAAATACATTATCGAAGGTGAGACCGCTGAGGGGGCGTTGATGTTCCTGCCCTCAGAGGCTGTCTATGCAGAGCTTCATGCGAACTTCCCCGATGTTGTGCGCCGGGGTTTTGAAGCGCGGGTGTGGATTGTCTCGCCAACGACCTGCATGGCAACGCTGAATACGATGCGCGCGATCCTCAAAGATGCGCGTATGCGGGCGCAAGCGGGGGCCATTCGAAAGACGCTCAGCCTATTGCATCGCGACGTGGAGCTTGTTGTGGCGCGTGTTGATAAGCTCAATACGCATTTCGGCCAGGCCCGCGCGGATCTAGAGGGCATCACCACCGCCGCCGAGCGCGCAGGCAAGCGTGCGGGTCGCTTGGACAATTTCGATTTTGAAGAAGTGGAAGACGGAGATGGCACCGTCTCGATCCTACCTTCCGACCTCTGAAAGAAACATCCGCTACCTACCGCGCGGTAGGCGGCATTTGCATCGTCTCACCCACTTTTAGACCCTCTTGCCGCTTTGCTATGGCTTGACGACTGAATTTTGATCCTATGTCCGCTCAGCCCCCAGCCATCCGCCGGATGGCGACGCGCCGACCGCCCCCACGGGCGGCTTGAGCAGAGCGGAGGCGGTTGAAGATTGATATCAAAATTCAGTCGTCAGGCTATTAGACTACTGTCGGCAATAGGCACCCGCATCATCATTGACGCCATTTCGTCCAAATCC
>CAYWNJ010000411.1:2388-2908 GCA_964459535.1 uncultured Rhodobacterales bacterium | reverse complement strand
CGTGACCTGTGTGCGCCAGGGCTCCATGGAGCGTTCAATTCATACCGATCTAACCACCGGACAGGTGACGCAACGCTTTTTCATTGATGGTGGGGTGTTCGGCCCCATCGGGGATATGCGCCTTGACGACATTGGCACCGTGCTTGGCGACATCTCAGACCGCAAATATTCGATCCAGAACGACGACCCACTGTCCGCCAAAGCAAGCATGGAACAAACCGCGAGCTTTAGTCGCGATGACTGGCAGGCCAAGATCACCTGCTATGCCGAGCAGACCGCGACGAAAACGGACTTTCACCTGATGTCGCGTATCACCTGTTGGTCCAGCAAAGAGCAGGTTTTTGAGCGCGAAGAGCACTATACCATTCCACGGAACGGAATGTGAGGCGAACCGTGGACGCATGACCACGGAAAAGGGGCGCAAGTCACCATCTGCCCCGCCGTGAAATTCGATAGCATTACCTGCACCACCTGTGGCATCTGCGCGAAACAGCGCCAGTCATTGTCGGCCTGCCTCCTG
>CAYWNJ010000411.1:0-2378 GCA_964459535.1 uncultured Rhodobacterales bacterium | reverse complement strand
AGAACAAGCGCGTGCGGCAGCCTAAGCACTATCCATGTGTATGAGGAGAGCGGCCCAATCGTTCATGAGTTCGGGCCGCTTTTTAGAGACCGGTCCTAACGTCGGTACCGGGAACGTCTGGTTCGGATAATAACGCCATGAGGTACATGTTCTTTCTTTTGGGTCGCCATACTGCTTCCACTTGCACGCTTCGGGCAAATGACTGATCTTCTGAGCCGGCGTTCTTATCTGAGACAGTGACAATAGCGCCCGGGGTTATCTGCTCCGCAAGATTGAGCCTATGCACGCGCCGAAACCGCCGCTAGGTTGCGCCTCGGGGAGAGACCATGGAAGTGACAGTTCTAACATTTGAGATGATGGTGGTCCTTGGACTGCTGGCGTTCACGATTTTTCTGTTCATTTCAGAGATCATACGAATTGATTTGGCGGCTATCCTTGTGATGGTGACACTTGGCGTACTGAGCGCCTTGCCCGGTCTCGAAAACCTGGCGGATAGAGCCGAACTTTTCTCGGGGTTCTCATCTAATGCGGTAATCTCGATTATCGCGGTTATGATCATCGGAGCCGGATTGGATAAGACCGGCCTGATGTCAAAGGTAGCGGCACTGATCTTGAAGCGTGGTGGAACAACCGAGGCACGGATTATTCCGATTGTCTCCGGCACGGTAGGCGTTATCAGTTCATTCATGCAGAACGTTGGCGCGGCCGCGCTGTTTCTGCCAGTCATCAGCCGCATATCTGCACGCGCTGAAATTCCGATGAGCCGATTGGCCATGCCGATGGGCTTTTGTGCTATTCTTGGTGGCACAATCACCATGGTTGGCTCATCGCCGCTGATCCTGCTGAACGATTTGTTGATATCGGCAAACCGATCCCTGCCCGCCGATCATAAGATGGAGCCGTTTAGTCTTTTTTCGGTCACCCCAATTGGTATGATGCTATTGTTGACCGGCCTATGCTACTTCGTGCTTTTGGGGCGCTGGGTTTTGCCGGGGCAGCGCGGTCGCGGCGGAGATGCGGGCGCAGCGCGAACGATGCAAACCTACATTGAAGAAACCTATGGGCTACGCGCCGATATGTTCGAGGTGCGCGTACCTGAGGCGTCGCTCTTGATAGGACAAAAGCTCGCCGACGTGATGGTTGCGCATCATATGTACATCCTCGGAACATCATACCGAGGCCAGAAGGTCATAGCACCTATGGCAGACACAACAATTGAGGCGCCTGCACGGCTTGCTGTTTTGGGCTTGAGGCGGGTGCTGGAGTATGAACTTGCTGAACCCTATGGCCTTGAAATCCTGGATAAAATGGACGTCTTTGCGGACGACTTTGCCGCCACTGAGTCGGGCGTCGCCGAGATCGTCATTCCGCCCGGATCGAGTGTTATTGGTCAGTCTCCGATCCAATTGAGACTGCGTCAGACCCACGGCCTATCTATTCTAGCGATCCATCGCGGCGAAGAGACCTTGAGCCTTGTGGAATCTGAGGACCATGTCGCCACCCATGTTGGCGAGGTGCAGTTGCAAGCCGGTGACACATTGGTTGTCCATGTGCAGTGGAAGCGGTTGACCCGTCTTAAGTCTGATCAAGACTTTGTCGTAGTGACATCGGATTTCCCGCAGGAGGAGCTGCGGCCCCATAAGGTCAATTGGGCGTTGGGCTTCTTCGCAATGACCCTGTGCCTTATCCTTTTCACTGACTTGCTTTTGTCGCTTTCGCTTTTGGCTGGTGCGATAGGTATGATCTTGTCCCGCGTGTTGTCCATCGAAGAAGCCTATGAAGCTGTCAGTTGGAGCACTGTTTTTCTATTGGCGTCTTTGATCCCTTTGGGAATTGCTGTTCAAAACACCGGCACAGCGGGGTGGATCGCTGAGCAGATTCTTCGCTTGCTCGATGGTTGGCCATTGTGGTCATTGCAAGCTGGCTTGGCCGTACTCGCGACGATGTTCACACTTGTAATGTCCAATGTAGGTGCGACTGTTCTGCTCGTACCGCTCGCCATCTCCATCGCAATATCAGCGGGCGGGAATCCGGCCGTCTTCGCCCTGACGGTTGCGATTTCTACTTCAAACTCTTTCTTGATCCCAACCCATCAGGTCAACGCGCTTATTATGGGGCCTGCAGGCTACCGTGTTATGGACTTTGTGCGTTCGGGCGGGATTATGACCGTCTTGTTTCTGACCACATCCATGATCGGGCTGACGCTGTTTTTCTAGATTGCCTGTGGGCTGCCGCGTTGCTCAATTCAGTGCAGCTGCTCGACATAGCTGTCCGTCACTGCCTACGCAGTTTGGCATAAGGACGAAGCCGCTCTCTCGGCATTGGCGCTTGCGGTTGGCGTTTTCTCTCTTACCAGAGTTTGGCTCATTTTGAGATGT
>CAYWNJ010000410.1:0-2912 GCA_964459535.1 uncultured Rhodobacterales bacterium | reverse complement strand
CGCCACCAAGGTCGTTGCATAACGGTCATCGCGAACGGTGACGCCATTGCGCTGCCAATCATAGCCGCCGCCATGGACCTTGTCATAATATCCAACCCCGCCGGTCAAATGACCATAGAAATGGTCGAACCCGCGATTGTTGGGATGATAGGCCAGATTGCGCGGCCCCAAATGCCATTTACCGACCAAGGCTGTTTGATAGCCGACCGCCTTCAGCCGATCCGCCAGAGTTTCCTCTTCGATTGGTAGCCCAGTGGGGTTTTGCTTGGAGAGAGGATTGAGGATGCCAAGGCGCATGGGCGATTTGCCGGTCATCAAAGCGGCGCGCGTAGGACTGCACGAAGGCCACGCATAAAAGCGCCTCAGTGTGAGCCCGTCCCCTGCCAATCGGTCGATCACGGGCGTGCGGATTTCGCTCTGGTTATAGCCAACATCACGCCAGCCCAGATCATCAGCGACGATCAAGACGATATTGGGCTGCGTCTGGGGCGATGGAACACGCTGTGCTTCGGAAACAGGCGCAATGCCCGGATCAACAGTGATGGCCAGCACCGCGTCGCGCGCCGCGCTCGCATCGGGGCGATTGTCGGCAAAGATGACAAACCACAGGCCTACGCCGATGAGCGCCAAGGCTCCCAAGAAGACGCCAAGTTTACGCACGCAATGCCTCCTGCATTGCCGCGCCAGTCGATTGAGCAGGCGGGACCAGGCGCCCGGCCCAAGGCCTGAACACACCGGTCGGATCGTATTCAGCCCGCAAAACGTCCAAACGCGCGAGGTTTTCGTCTTTCATAAAGCGCGCCGGGCGGCGGCCCAGATTTTCATCGGCCAATTGGATGCCAACGGACAGGTCCTGCATCTTCTCCATGCATCGGGTTGCCCAGCCCTGATACTTGGCGTCGTCTTCGTCCCTCTTCCACTCGCCATAGACCGCAAGATACCGCTTAGCTTCCAGTGAAAACGCCATGTCGGGCCGGTCTTTGGGCGGGTGCCAGTTGAGCCACAGCGAGTGGCTTGGCGCTGGGGGGAACGTGTCCATGATGTTGTTGAGACCGGGAAGCAGATCCTCAATCGGCGCATCGGTCCAGATGTTGTCTGCGCACCAATGCACCCCTTGCGGAAAGTGTGTGGCACTCGCGCCCCATGACATGAAGCTCGTGCTCATCGGGATCAGCGGCGTGGTGAAGGTCGCAAGATGGCGCATCGGGCCTTCGTCCATAAAGCGTACGGCTTCTTTGGCCTCTTTACGGCTACCCGCCAGCACCGGCGCAATCACCTGGATACCGGGCCCAAACAGACCACCTGCCTTGGGCGACATCACCAACTGAAATTCGACCGAGCGCGGCACTTCAGGACCGATCTCATCTGCCCAGCGGAATAGCTCGTTCAAATGTTTGCGCTTGAATATCTGCATCTTGATAGCCGTGTGGCCGGGATGCGGATGGAGCGTCAGGTGATAGCGCAGCACGACCGCGAAAAATCCGGGTCCCGATCCCCGCGCAGCCCAGTAGAGGTCTGAATATTCCTCTTCATTGGCGTGGACTACGCTGCCATCGGCCAGCATCAGGTCGAGCCCGATGACGCTTTGCGTGGCTAACCCCAGCTCGCGGCTGCCCCAGCCAAATCCCCCTTGGAGGAGGAAGCCGCCCAAGGCGACATCAGCGGCGTGGGCCACAGGGAAGAACAGTTTGTGCTTCTTCACCGCGCGGTCGAGATCGAGACCCCAACAGCCCGGACCGACGATTGCGGTGCGCTTTTCAGGGTCAATGTCGATCGAGTTGATGCGAGCCATGCTGAGCAGCAGGCCGCCGTCGCGCAGATGGTTTTGCGCCCAGCTGTGTCCCCCGGACACAATACTGACCGGCCAGTTGTTGCGGCGCGCGGTTGCAAGCGCATTCGCTACATCTTCGATGTCATTGGCCTCGACCAGTTGATGCGGGCGATGGCCCGGATCGCGGCCATTGAAACTGGTGCCCAGCACCGCTTCATCGAAGCCAGCATCGCCGCGATTCCAAACGCGGCCGCGTCCCTTGGGCCGTTTCATGCTGCACTCCTCTCTTGAATTGGCCGCTTCGCCTCGGGGCCAAAAGCCGCATAGAGTTCAGGCAGGAAGCCAGCGAGATGCGCCATTTCCTGCGCGTTGTGCGCCAACAGCTCTACCGGATCGGGGAGCATAACTGCCGCAATCGGACGGATCGCGCGGGCAATGCCGCGGGCCAAAGGCCCCGGATTGTCTCCCAGTGCCGAATTCTCGCCACCCAACCACATACGAGAGCGCATCTCAGCCCCACCCTCAACCGGGCGCAATTGGTGAAGCAGCCAGCCACCCTTGAGCGGAGTGCCCGGCACACCGATGCGGGCACAGACGGCGACCTCGCCTTGAGCGGCCAAACGCTCTTCATCAAAGCCCATCACGCACGGGCGCACAAAGCTGATAGCGCCTTTCACCAAGGTTGGACCCAGATATTCGGTGATCAGTGATGTGCG
The DNA here is from genome assembly GCA_964459535.1 of uncultured Rhodobacterales bacterium. Lineage (GTDB taxonomy): Bacteria > Pseudomonadota > Alphaproteobacteria > Rhodobacterales > Rhodobacteraceae > JBCBCP01. The sequence continues at coordinate 425 of CAYWNJ010000410.1, read as the reverse complement.
CCCAATATAGGCCTCCTCACGCCCGCCATCGGCCCACTTGGCCTCAACATGCGCCTTGGGGTGCCACAGTTTGTAACGCTGGGCCTCGCAGCCATGCCAGCCGAACCACCAATCCCACATGCCGGGCTCAACGCGGGGCATCTTAGTCAGGCAGAAGACGCGGATCGCGCCGTCGGGCGCGCGGGTATAGCCCGTTTCAACCGGCCAATAGCCAGTCTCGATCATTGTCCCCGCCTCGCTGACAGGAGCGAACAGCTCATGCGCCTGGCCGCCAATGCGAAGCGCTTCTGCGACTTGCGGCTGAACCGGGTCGAGTTCGGGATTGTAGAAAGACGCGTAGGGGCTCTCTTGGCGTTCTGCGGCCGAATAGCCCAAGCTCAGCGACGTCATGATGCGGGCTCCTCAACGCTAGCATTCGCCCGGTA
>CAYWNJ010000409.1:0-2915 GCA_964459535.1 uncultured Rhodobacterales bacterium | reverse complement strand
CGAATACGGCAACGGCACCGCCATCTTCACCCGTGACGGCGATACCGCCCGCGACTTCGCGCATCGGGTGAACATCGGCATGGTCGGCATCAACGTTCCCATCCCGGTGCCGCTGGCCTATCACACCTTTGGCGGCTGGAAGAAATCGGTCTTTGGCGATCTGAACCAACACGGGCCCGATGCGTTCAAGTTCTATACAAGGACCAAAACCGTCACCGCGCGCTGGCCCTCGGGCATCAAAGAAGGGGGCGAGTTCTCAATCCCCGTCATGGAATAGCTGGCCTTGTCAGGGCACGGCATGGCACCAGAGCTTGGTTTGCTCAGTCAAAAAATGGCGTATTCAAATGCGCGCAGCGCGTTTGAATTCAATTTAATAAAGCACGCTCTAAACACCTGTCTAATTCACAGCGGGAGGGGATCATGGAATTTGCGCTAAGCGCTGAGCAAGAGGCGATCTTTGAAACCGCCCACGCCTTTGGCCAGGCTGAAATCGCCCCCCATGCCCGCGCGTGGGAAGCGGCGGGTACGATCCCCAAAGCGCTTTGGCCAAAGCTCGGCGCGCTTGGCTTTGCTGGGCTCTATGTCTCAGAAGAGGCGGGCGGTTCGGGTCTCACGCGGCTCGATGCAACACTGGTGTTCGAGGCCCTCAGCATGGCTTGCCCCTCAGTCGCCGCGTTTCTATCGATCCACAATATGTGCGCCAAGATGCTCGATAGTTTTGCCAGCGACGCGCTCCGGGCCGAGATTATGCCCAGCGTTCTGCGCATGGAGACCGTTCTGGCCTATTGCCTGACCGAGCCTGGCAGCGGCTCTGACGCCGCCGCGCTGCGCACACGGGCCGAGCGGACCAATGAGGGCTATCGGCTGAGCGGGACCAAAGCCTTTATCTCAGGCGGTGGCTATGCGGACGCCTATGTCTGCATGGTCCGCACCGGAGAGGACGGCCCGCGCGGCGTCTCAACCGTTTATGTCAAAGATAGCAGCCCAGGGCTTTCCTTTGGCGCGCCAGAGGAGAAAATGGGCTGGAGATCGCAACCAACGGCCCAAGTGCAATTTGACAATTGCAACATTCCTGCGGATAACTTGGTGGGTGAAGAGGGTTCTGGTTTCAAATATGCGATGATGGGCCTTGATGGGGGCCGTTTGAACATCGCAGCGTGCTCGCTGGGCGCGGCGCAGGCCGCACTGACCGCAACCCTGAGCTATATGCGCGAACGCCAGGCCTTTGGCCAAAGCCTTGATCAGTTCCAGGGCCTGCAATTCCGCCTGGCCGATATGGAGATTGAGCTGCAAGCCGCGCGCGTCTTTCTCCGCCAAGCGGCGTGGAAGCTGGATCAGGCCGCGCCCGACGCGACCAAGTTCTGCGCGATGGCCAAGAAGTTTGTGACCGAGGCGGGCTCGAAAGTCGTGGATCAATGCCTTCAACTGCATGGCGGCTATGGGTATCTCGCGGATTACGGGATTGAAAAGCTGGTCCGAGATTTGCGCGTGCACCAGATCCTTGAGGGCACAAATGAGATTATGCGCTTGATTGTCGCCCGCCAAATGCTGGCCGCTGCATGAGCGACATCTGGATCCGCACCCAAGGCCGCGCCGGGCGCATCACCTTGCAACGTCCCGAGGCGCTGAACGCCATGACCTACGAGATGTGCCTGGCGATTGAGGCCGCACTCGATAGCTGGCGCGCAGATGATGCGGTATCCTTGGTGATCTTGGATGCCGAGGGGGAGCGTGCCTTTTGCGCGGGTGGCGATATTGCCGATCTCTATGGCACTGGAATAAAAGGAGATTTTGGCTACGGCCAGAAGTTCTGGGCCGATGAGTACCGCCTAAACGCTAAGATATTCACTTATCCCAAGCCGGTGGTCAGCTTTCTGCAAGGCTTCACTATGGGCGGCGGGGTCGGGATTGGCTGCCATGGCTCGCACCGGGTTGTCGGAGAAAGCAGCCAGATCGCCATGCCCGAGGTTGGCATTGGGCTGGTTCCCGACGTCGGAGGCTCTTTCATGCTCGCCCTCGCGCCAGGGCGGCTGGGTGAGTACCTTGGAACAACCGCCGCAAGAATGAATGCCTCAGACGCAATTTATGCAGGCTTCGCAGATATTTATGCTGAAGAGCTAAAGTGGAACGTTATCATTGAGACGCTCTGCAGCAGCGGAGATGTCTCAGCGCTTGACGCAGACTCCTCGACACCCCCCGAAGGCCCAGTTCAAGCGGCGCGGGAGCAGATAGATCGCCACTTTTCCGGGGAGCGGCTGGGCGACATCCTGACCACTCTGCGCGCGGAAGACAATGAGTTTACCCAGGCAACGCTCAAATCCATGGCGCGCAACAGCCCCCTATCTATGGCCTGCGCGGTTGAGATGCTACACCGCTTGCGCGGCCCGTCTTTGACCATCGAAAAGGCGCTGGATCTGGAGTACCGCTTTACCGCCCGCGCGATGGAGCATGGCGATTTCCTTGAGGGCATCCGCGCGGCGATCATCGATAAAGACCGGCAGCCGCGTTGGCAGTACGCGGATATGAACGTGCCGCCCGTTGCGGTGAGCAAGATGTTGCTGCCCCTGGGGTCAAAGGCGCTTAGGCTAGAGGAGACGGGAATGCGTATTGGGTTCATTGGTCTTGGAAATATGGGCGCGCCGATGGCCGCAAATCTCGCCAAAGCCGGGCATCAGGTGGTCGGCTACGATGTGGCCGGAACGACAGCGGGCGGCGTCACGCAGGCCGCCTCGGCAGAAGAAGCGGTGCAGGACGCGGATATCGTCATCACGATGCTGCCTGACGGTGCGATCTTGCGCAGCGTCGCGGCGCAGATCCTGCCCGCGATGCGCGCCGGGGCCACTTTGGTGGATTGCTCGACCGTCGATGTGGAAAGCGCCCGCGCTGTCGCCACGGACGCCGAGGCTTTGGGTATT
>CAYWNJ010000408.1:0-2915 GCA_964459535.1 uncultured Rhodobacterales bacterium | reverse complement strand
ATTGAGCATCTTTGGGCCAAGCTTTTGATAGCCTGACGACTGAATTTTGATATCAATCGTGAACCGTTTCCACTTCGTTCAAGCCGACCGAGGGTGGCGCGGAACGCGCCGCCCGTGGGGGCGGTCGGCGCGTTGCCATCCTGCGGATGGCTGAGGGCTGAGCGGAAATGAGATCAAACTTCAGTCGTCAGGCTGTACTTTGAAACCGAGGGTGCTCGCCTCGAATATATCTCCCGCGCAAACAGGCAACGCCTGACTGCGCTTTTCCGTCCCCGTTTTGCCGGAGACAAACCTACGGTTGATGGGCGGCGCGATTGCGCCCCCCTCCCGCGGAACGGCGCTACTGAATGGCCGTTGGATGCCTAAACAAGGTGCGGACCTATTCTGTGAGTTCCGCAATGACCTTCTCCCAAAGCTCAGGCGGCTGCGCACCAGGGACCGCGTGTTGCTGCGCGACGATGAAAGTCGGGACGGAGGAGATGCCCATCTTGCGCGCTTGCGCGTCCTTCTCGCGGATGGCCTGTGCATCGGCGTCCGAGGCAAGCAAGCGCAAGATCACTGCTGCATCCATGCCGATCCCATCCGCGAGATCTGCCAAGACCTCATGATCGCCAATATCCCGCGCCTCGACGAAATACGCCTCAAAGAGCGCTGAGATCGCGGCGGTTTGGCGGCCTTCTACCCCCGCCCAGAGGATCAAGCGGTGCGCATCCAGCGTATTGGGCGTGCGCTGCATACCCTCAAAGTCGATCTTCAACCCCGCAGCTTCGGCATGCTGAACAACGGGGGCGTAGGCTCTTACCGCCCCGTCCTTCCCGCCAAATTTGGTTTCAAGATAGGTGCGCCGATCCATGCCCCCCGCTGGCATGTCCGGGTTGAGCTGGAACGGGTGCCATTCAATTTCAAACGGGTGGTCTGGCCGCGCTTGCAAGGCGCGGTCTAAATGGGTTTTGCCAATATAGCACCAGGGGCAAATCGGATCAGAGAGGATATCAAGCTTGACCATCTAGGGGTGTCCAGTTTTTGCGCAACGCTTTGCGTTGGAGCTTGCCATTTGCGCCAACGGGCAAAGCGGGCAGGTGGATGTAAAGGCGCGGCTGCTTATAGCGCGCCAGCTTAGGCGTCACATAAACGCGCAGGGCCGCTTCGTCGAGGGGGCGGGATGCGGTATAAAAGGCGGCGATCACGCGGACGCCTGGTTTGATCTCGATATCGGTGCAGGCAACGCTGGTTAATCCGGGCGCGTCGGCAAGGGCGGCCTCGACGTCGAGCGGCGAAACCCGAAAGCCGCCCGCGTTCATCATATCATCCGCACGGCCCTCATAGCAGATATACCCGTCTGGATCCGCGCGCCCGGTGTCCCCGGTCAAGAACCAGTCACCCTGAAAGCAGGCGGCGGTCTCCTCGGGCGCGCCCCAATAGCCCAGCATCAGCCCAGGATCGGCGCGATCAATTGCGATGGTGCCGCTTTGACTGGCCGCGACGGGCCCTTTTGGCCCGAGGATCGCAACCCGGCGACCGGGTTGAGCCTTGCCCAGGGTGCCGGACCTGGCGGGCGCGCTGGGGCTGGCGGAGATGAAGGTAGAGCATTCGGACATCCCGTAGGCTTCAAATATCGGCGTGCCGGTCGCGGCTTGCCAAGCGGTGCGCGTGGGTTCGGGGAGTTTTTCGCCTGCGCTCAGCCCGTGCCGCAGTGCGGGAAGCGGCGGGATTGGCGCTTTCAAAAGCTGTCGATAAACCCCAGGCGCGGCGGCAAAGAGCGTCGCGCTATGGTACGCCATTAACGCGGGAAGGTCCGCGCTTGCGGTGCCAGGCTTGGGAATAAGCGCCGTTGCCCCCACGCTCCAGGGGTCCATCAGGCCGGTTCCAAGCGTGTAGGTCCAATTCATCGCCCCAGCATGGAGGACACGGTCCTCTGGCGTCAGCCCATACCACCCCTCGGTCATCATCCCGCGGGCCCAGATCGCACGATGCGCATGAGCAACCGCGCGCGCCCGCCCTGAGGTGCCCGAGGTGAAGACGATATATCCCAGCCGATCTGGATCACCCATCTCATAGGGCAGGGGGGAAAGCCTGCGCAGTGCACGCAAAGCAGGCAGATCTATGATTTCAGGGTGGCGCGGGCAGGTGATTTGAGCGTCGCGGAGCACCAAAGCGATAGGCAAGCCCTCGGTCATTTCGGCGATTTCCGGCTCGGTCAACGCGGGGGAGGTTGGAATAGGTACGCGCCCCGCCGCGAGGGCCGCAAGATAGGCAATTGGGAAGTCGGGAGTATTTCCCAAGCGTAATAGGACCATCGCGCCGGGCGCCGTCCGCTCGGCCAATCCGCGCGCGGTGCCAAGCACTGCTGCAATAAGATCGCGGTAGGTCCAAGTCTCAGAGCCAAGCACCTCAAGCGCGATCTTCTCGGGCGTGCGCGCGCCTGCGGCCAAGACATGGGCGGCCAGGTTGAAGGGCGACGGGCAAGGGGGCCAAGGGGATCTTGCGGGCATAGCCCCCGAGCTATCCTGGGAGGCGGCACGTTGCAAGCCAGCGGCCTGGCACATATAGATAGGTGCATGACCGCGCGCGATCCTCAAATGTTAATCAAACTCGCGCATGACGGGGCAGAGCCCCCTGCGGCTGCGCCGCTCGACCTAGGGGCGCGTGTGCGCGAGCTGCGCAAAGCACAAGGCTGGACGCTTGAGCAAGCTGCGACGCAGGCGGGGCTTGCCCGCTCGACCCTCTCAAAGATCGAGAATGGCCAAATGTCACCGACCTATGAGGCGCTCAAAAAGCTCGCGACGGGCCTGAAAATCTCGATCCCGCAGCTTTTCACACCGCGAGCCGAACAGGTAAGTGGGCGCATGGCCGTCACCCAATCCGGCGCGGGTCAGGCCTATGCCACGGCGACCTACGAGCACACGCTTTTGGCT
>CAYWNJ010000407.1:0-2920 GCA_964459535.1 uncultured Rhodobacterales bacterium | reverse complement strand
GGGCCAGCGCCAACGATTACCACATCATATTCCATCGCTTCGTGTTCGATTTCGGCCATGTCTGTCGGCTCCTTTAACTGACGCGCTGAGATGCGCGGTAATGTGATGGAAGCTCAGCTAGCCCAGAGATCCAGCCATTGCAATTAGAACACGGCGTAACGCAGCGATTGGCACCCAAAAATGCGCCTAAAGCGTCCCACCTTTAACTTGAAGCACCCAGCGGTCATTCAGATAGCGCCGTTCCGAGGGGAGGCGCAAACGCGCCGCCCGTCAAACCGCAGGTTTGCCTTCGGCAAAACGGGGGCGGAACGGCGCGGCGCAACAGTGCCTGTTGCGCGGGAGATATGTTCAGAACAAGACGCCTCAGGTTAAAGGTCGGATGCTTTAGCGTCGACGATCCCGCCGTGTGCTCATGGGTTGAAAGGCAACACCTACATGTGCTTCGCAATAGGGCTTGCCTTGCTGAACGGGCAGGCCGCAGAACCAGAAGTCATCGGTCGCCGGATCCCCAACGGGCCATTTACACGTCCGCTCGGTCAATTCCATCAGGCTCAATCGCTTCGCCTTCTTCTCAACCTCACTAACCTTGGCCAGCGCTTCTGGGCTAATCTCATTCGCAGAAGGTTGCGGCGGGAGCGGTTGACCTGCGGGGATGATCTGCTTGCGCGCGGGCAATGTGGTTGGTTTGGCCTCTTGCGCAGGCGCGGCCTCTGGCTTGGCCTCGGCAGGCGCGTCGCTTGGGGCCGTATTGGCTTGCGGCGTGGCCTTGGCGGCGGGCTTGGCTTTGCTTTCGGGCTTGGCTTGCGCGCTGGGGCCGGTCCGATTGGACAGGCCAAGACGATGGACCTTGCCGATGACGGCATTGCGGGTGACCCCTCCAAGCTCTTTGGCGATTTGACTGGCCGACTGCCCGTCACCCCACATCTTTTTGAGCACTTCTACCCGCTCATCCGTCCAGGACATCGCAACCCTTTCCAACTGAAAGGCGGCCACGCGAGGGGGCCGCCTGCAAAAAATCTCGTCTGGCCTATTTTAGCCATGCGAAGCTTAAGGGCAAGTAGGTGTCAACGTCGCTGCGCCAAGGCCTCGCGCCAGCCCAGCAATGCAGCCCCCGCGATAATCGTACCGGCCCCAAGCCAGGTGACAAAATCCGGGCGTGCAGCATAGACTAGGCGATCAAAGAGCGTCGCGAAAACTAACGTCAGATAGCCAAAGGGCGCGACAAAGCTGGCCTCGGCCCGCGCCATCGCATTGATATAGCAGGTCTGCGCAACAGCCATGCACGCGCCGATCCCCGCGAATGCCGCCCATTCCAAAGCAAGCGGGGCGCGCCAGACAAACACGACGGCTATGCTGGCCAAGGCCACGCCGGTCAGGTTGTTGACAAGCAAAACCTGTAAGGGGCGCTCGCGCGCGGCAAGCTGCTTGATCACGGTTAGCTCAAAGCCCAAGGCCACGGCAGCGCCCAGCGCGAGCAAGGCCGCCAGTTGGAACGACCCTGTGCCGGGGCGTAGCAAGATCACCGCGCCGGTCAGGGCGACGGCAGTTGCGAGCCAACGAATCGGACCCACGCGCTCTCCCAGCAGCGGCATGGCAAAGATCACCGCAAAGACCGGGTTGAGAAATGAAATCGCCGTTGCATCGGCCAGCGGGATATAGGCAACAGCCGCGAACATCAGCGTCACACCAACCATCCCAGCCGTCGTGCGCGCACCGTGCAGGCCCCAATGTGGCCGCGTGAGCCGGGGGCGCAGCAGGGCCGTAGCCATTAAGATCACCAACAGACCAAAGGCATACCGGCCCCAAGTGATTTGCAACGGGTGCATTTCCGCCCCAAGCGAGCCGATCCCCAGCGCCTTGGCCAGCAGGGTCGCGGCGGCGACAAAGATGCTGGCGAAACAAATCAACAAAGCGGCGAGAAGAGGGTTGGGGCGCATATACGCCCAATGCGACCGGCAGCCGCAAAGATCAAGTGGACAAGCCCGGATTGGCGGGTTAAACGCCCCGCATGGCAAAGGCATCGCATACCCTACTCCGACGACGCGACTAGAACGCGCCCGTTTGCCATTTTCCTAAACCTGTTTGACTGCGCCGAGAGTCCCATGCACCAAAGGGCGGCGCCTTTTGATCAAAGGAGGATCCCATGATTCCGTCCGTTCTGCCGACCTATAACCGTGCACCCCTTTCGTTTATCGAGGGCAAGGGCACTTGGCTGACCGAGGCAGATGGCCGACGTTTCCTTGATCTTGGTGCTGGGATTGCGGTGAACGCGCTTGGCCATGCGCATCCGGCCTTGGTTGAGGCTTTGACCGCGCAGGCGGGTGCGCTTTGGCATGTCTCGAACCTCTATCACATCCCGCAGCAACAGGCGCTTGCGGATAAGCTGGTCGCGGCGAGCTTTGCCGACACGGTGTTCTTTACCAACTCGGGCACAGAGGCGTGCGAGCTGGCCGTGAAGATGGCCCGCAAATACTGGCACGAAAAGGGACAGCCGGAGCGGGTTGAAATTATCACCTTCTCGGGCAGCTTTCATGGCCGCTCATCCGCTGGGATAGCGGCGGCTGGCTCGGAGAAGATGGTCAAAGGGTTTGGGCCAACACTGCCCGGCTTTATCCACTTAGACTTTGGCGATCACGACGCCATCGCCCCAGCGATAACCGAGCGCACCGCCGCCATTCTGATCGAGCCGGTCCAAGGCGAGGGCGGGATCATCCCTGTTCCAGACCAATGCCTAAAGGGCCTGCGCGCCTTATGTGACGAGCATGGGTTGCTGCTGATTTTGGATGAGGTGCAATGCGGCGTTGGACGTACAGGCAAGCTTTTTGCGCATGAATGGGCTGGGATTACGCCCGATATTATGATGGTGGCCAAAGGCATTGGTGGCGGCTTTCCCATCGGCGCGGTGCTGGCGACCGAAGAG
>CAYWNJ010000406.1:0-2927 GCA_964459535.1 uncultured Rhodobacterales bacterium | reverse complement strand
AACAGACGGCGCAAACTGGAAAGGGCAGGTGTCTAGGAAACTAGGGGCACCTCAGAATGCCCTGATCGCACCGTGGGTGATCAATGGGGCCCCTCTCGGCAGATTTGTTTCACAAATCGCCTGCCGGGCAATGGATGAACGGACCTGCCTTCGACGCATATATTGAAAGGCAACTGGCCCCGGTGCTTGATCCGGGAACCGTCGCAATCCTCGACAACCTCTCAACGCACAAAGGCCCACGCGCCGCCGAGGCCCTGAGAAAACACGGCTGCTGGTTCCTATTCCTGCCCGCCTATAGCCCAGATCTCAATCCCATCGAGATGGCGTTCTCGAAGCTCAAGGCCCACCTGCGACGCATCGGTGCCAGAACATTCGATAGCCTGTTTAAAGCACTCGGTGACATCTGCGAGCTTTTCCATCCGCAAGAGTGCTGGAACTTCCTCAAAGCTGCCGGATATGCCTCAGATTAAACGAAAAACGCTTTAGAAAGGGCGCTGCAAAAACCAGCGCCCGTCCATGTGCTTAGAAAAACGTGTAAGTTCCAAGCCTAACGCTTGGAGAACTGGAAGCTCTTCCGCGCTTTGGCTTTGCCGTATTTTTTACGTTCAACAACGCGGCTATCGCGGGTCAAGAAACCCGCGGCTTTAAGCGCCGCGCGCAACGCGGGGTCGTAAAGCTGCAGTGCCTTTGAGATACCATGCTTGACCGCGCCCGCTTGGCCAGAAAGACCGCCGCCTTTGACCGTTGCCTGCACGTCAAACTGTCCAGCGACCCCGGCTACGTCAAAGGGTTGACGCAAGATCATTTGAAGAACCGGGCGGGCAAAATACTTGTCCATCTCCCGGCCATTCACCTGTACCTTGCCCGAGCCAGGCTTGATCCAAACGCGCGCCACTGCGTCCTTGCGCTTGCCTGTCGCATAAGACCGGCCTAGTTCATCACGCACCGGCTCACGCGGTGTTGCAGCCTGGCTTTCAACCGCAGCCTCCCCGGCAATGGCTTGAAGATCTTCCAATGTGTTGATTTCGTCAGCCATCGTCTTTAGCTCCGCGTATTTTTCTTGTTCATCGAGGCAACGTCCAGCACCTCGGGGTTTTGACCATCATGGGGGTGATCTGTACCCGCATAGACACGCAAATTGGTCATTTGCTTGCGGCTCAGCCGATTGCCGGGCAGCATACGTTTAACGGCAAGCGTTACGACACGCTCAGGATGCGCCCCTTCCAAGATCTGCTCTTTGGTACGGCTTTTGATCCCACCCGGATGGCCGGTATGCCAATAGTGACGCTCTTGCCGTTTGTTCCCGGTCAGTTGCACCTTGTCTGCGTTGATCACAATCACATTGTCGCCCATGTCCATATGCGGCGTAAATGTCGGTTTGTGCTTACCGCGCAGACGCATGGCGACGATGGATGCAAGACGGCCCAAGACGATGCCCTCGGCATCTATCAAGATCCACTTCTTGTCGATTTCCGCAGGGGTTACGGAATATGTTTTCATAACTGATACCTTGTATTGATCCGCGCCAAGCCCGCCGAGAGCGCGCAGGGATATAAGATGAACGGCTTATATAGAAACTTAGATACGCGTCAATCTCAACTGAGCAGATAATATACTTCTAAATCAATCCCTTAAAATAAAGGTATTATAATACCCCATCTTGCGATGGCGATGTTGCCACCGAAATGGCGTCTCAGCCGGCCAACCGCTCTTCGAAGCTTTGGGCAATAAAGCCAGGCAAGTGATCTCCCAGCCCTGGGACGGGTGGCGTCTCGGGCGCGTCAGGCTGGCCTTTGCGGTCCCGCCCTGCGCGCGCAGGCTTTTTCTTGCTTGGTTCCGCTTTCGGAGAGGGGTTCTCTGGACGCGGCGTGGGCGTGCCAAGCGGGTTCTCTAGCCGAGGGATAGGCTTTTGGATCAGCGCTTCGACGGCTCCCAGTTGCTTATCATCGCGCGCGGCGCAAATCGTGATAGCTTTGCCTTCCCGACCCGCGCGGCCTGTGCGCCCGATGCGATGCACATAATCCTCTGGATGGCCAGGAACGTCGAAATTGAACACATGACTCACCGAGGGAATATCAAGCCCCCGCGCCGCCACGTCGGAGGCTACAAGCAAGCGCAGCGTGCCGTCGCGGAAACCGTCCAGCGTACGCATCCTGTGGCTCTGGTCGAGATCCCCGTGAATTGGCGCAGCGTTATAGCCATATTTGTTGAGCGATTTTGCAACGATATCCACATCTGTCTTGCGATTGCAAAAGACGATGGCGTTGGTGCAGGCCTCCCCCTCGGCATCAATCAGCGCGCGGAGCAGCTTACGCTTTTCACTTGCCTCTCGATCACGGCGCGAGCCTTTGAAGAGCACAACGGCCTGGGTGATGGTTTCAGAGGCGGTGGCTTGACGTGCAACCTCGATCCGCGCCGGGCCAGAGAGGAACGTGTTGGTGATACGCTCAATCTCCGCGGCCATGGTCGCCGAGAAAAACAAAGTTTGCCGGGTGAAGGGTGTTAGGCCAAAGATCCGCTCGATATCTGGGATAAAGCCCATATCAAGCATCCTATCCGCCTCGTCCACCACCATGACCTTGACGTCCGAGAGAATGAGCTTGCCGCGTTCAAAATGGTCCAGCAACCGGCCGGGCGTTGCAATCAGAACATCCACGCCTTTGTCGATGATGGCCTCTTGGTCTTTAAAACTGACCCCCCCGATCAGCAGGGCGCGGCTGAGTTTGAGATATTTTGAGTAGGTGTCAAAATTCTCGGCCACCTGCGCCGCCAATTCCCGCGTGGGACAGAGCACCAGGCTGCGCGGCATGCGCGCCCGCGCCCGCCCGCGTGCCAAGAGCGAGAGCATCGGCAGCGTAAAAGAGGCCGTCTTACCCGTTCCGGTTTGCGCAATACCCAGCACATCGCGCCCTTCCAGCGCGGGAGGG
>CAYWNJ010000405.1:0-2927 GCA_964459535.1 uncultured Rhodobacterales bacterium | reverse complement strand
TACAAACCCGCAGTTTATAGCTCGGAAATGCGCATCGTCGATCGGCAGGCTCCCGTCTACACCTATGCCAATGCGCAGGGCAAAGATGTCTGGAGCGTGGCCCGTAGCGCCTTGGGACGCGGTGGGGGGCGCTGGTTACCCGTGCGCAACCCGGCGCTCTATTGCGGCGATGTGTTCCAGACTCTGGCCCGATCCCACGGCATCCCCCTGCCCGCCCCTACCGTTATGCGTCGCCCACCGCAGGGCACGCGCATTGCCCAGGTACGCAGCGAAAAGCTGATCGAAATACTCCGAGAGATGCTAAAATATTCCACGAATATCACCGCTGAGATGGTTGGCCTCTCTGCAACCACGCGGCGGCTGGGCCGCGTCCCTAGAAACCTCAAAGCCTCTGCGACCGAGATGAACCGATGGGCAACAGACCGCTTCGATACGGGCGGATTTCGACTACATGACCATTCCGGGCTTGGCGGCGGCAGTCGGCTGAGCGCCGCAGCGATGTGCGCAGCTCTGATCCAAGCACATCGTAACGCTGAACTGCGGCCTCTCCTGAAAGGGTTTTTGATGCGCGATGCGCAAGGGCGCCCGAACAAGGCCCATCCGGTGAAAGTGGTCGCCAAAACCGGAACACTAAACTTTGTGTCGTCTCTGGCGGGCTATGCGCGCGCGGCGGACGGCTCCGATATTGCCTTCGCGATATTCGCGGCGAACTTGAAGGAGCGGCGAAAAATCAAAAAGTCCGAGCGGGAAGGCCCACCCGGCGCCCGCGCCTGGAATCGCCGAGCCAAGGGGCTGCAACAAAAGCTCATTGAACGATGGGCAACCCTATTGCAAACCTAACCGCTTGGTGCGCGCGGCGTGATTGATCGCAAGCTATAGCCTTAGACGGTTGATCATTGACGACATACCGACGAGGCTGGGGTGAGGCCGGTTATGAGCGTGGTAGCCAACCCATGCCGTCTCAACACGGAGTGCGCCCATGTCTCAGGATAGCTCAAACGCGCCCCCCAGTTTGGCCGAGGCAAGCCGGGTCTGGTGGAAAATCGGAGTGGTGTCTTTTGGTGGCCCGGCGGCCCAAATCGCTCTGATGCACAAAGAAATCGTTGAGGCGCGCGGATGGCTGGGCGAGCAGCAATATCTAAACGCGCTCAGCTTTTGCATGTTGCTCCCCGGACCCGAAGCGATGCAGCTTGCGACCTATGCGGGGTGGCGGCTGCATGGGGTGCTCGGCGGGCTAATTGCGGGCCTGCTCTTCGTCTTGCCAGGCGCTGCTGTTATCATGGCCCTGGCTACAATTTACAGTCTGTTCGGTGCTGTGCCAATCGTCGAGGCTCTCTTTTACGGTATCAAAGCGGCTGTTTTGGTGATTGTGATCGAAGCGTTGTTGCGGGTCTCGCAAAGAGCGCTCAAGCATCGCTCTCACAAAGCCATCGCTCTGATCGCATTTACAGGCATATTTTTCTTCGCCCTCCCCTACCCGCTCATTGTTTTTTGCGCAGCGATCTATGGGTGGGCGACCGCAAGCGGCGCGCTAGACCCGCAAGCCGAGCCGATTTCTGCGCCTGTTTCGGCATGGCGAACGCTCCGGACGGTCGCGATATGGCTGGGGATCTGGGCTTTGCCATTTGGTCTGCTTATCACAGTCAACGCGCCACCGCTCCTTTTAGAGATTGCTTCGTTTTTCTCGCGGCTTGCGGTCGTCACCTTTGGCGGTGCTTATGCCGTTCTCGCCTATATGGCGCAAGACATTGTGGGCAATTTTGGATGGGTGACGCCGGATCAGATGGTGGATGCTCTGGGCCTTGCGGAAACCACGCCCGGCCCACTGATCCTGGTTACGCAGTTTGTTGGCTTTCTGGCCGGGTTCAAGGCGGGAGGGCTGCCCCTTGCCCTGGCCGCCGGAATCGTCGCCCTTTGGGTCACATTCGCCCCCTGTTTCTTATGGGTCTTCACAGGCGCGCCCTTTATCGAGTGGATTTCAGCCCAGCCCCGACTCCGCGGCGCGCTTCAAGCCATCACCGCAGCGGTGGTCGGCGTTATCCTGAACCTCTCGATTTGGTTTGGACTGCATGTTCTGTTCTCGGAAGTCAGCCAAGTCCATTGGAACGGGATTACCCTCTGGCGCCCGACTCTTTCGTCGATTGAATGGCTGACAACCGCTTTGCTAGGACTCAATAGCATTTTGGTATTTGGCTATCATTGGAACATTCTCAAGATACTCTCGGTCTCATCACTCTTGGGCGCCATCTTGCACCTGTCTTCTTAGAACGTGGTGAGAGCCAATCGAACATCGCGGCTCTAAGTTGAAACGAGCGCAGCTTTATCTCAGCGTGTTGGAAAGGCGATCTTACAGAAATTTAAGGCCTGTTCGCCTATCCGTCTCGTGCTGCTTAACCCAAATGCGCAGGCTGTCCCTGCTGCATCCGACCTTCTGAGAAATCGACAAGATTGCCGCCGATCTGCTCGCGTATTCTGTCTCGTGATCCAACACCATCCGCACCGCGCGCGCGCAGTTCATATCGATAACGTGTTCCGTTCTTCGTCTTTCACATGAACCAGTATCCTTACTTCTGGGGCTCCGGCTAACAAGGGGCGGTTCACTTTTGAGAAATGGCAATTTGAACGAGGCTCAACAGTTCGTAGATCAGCTACTTCTTGGGGCTCTACGCGTAGAAAGTATTAATACCAAAGCGCAACTTTTGCACTCTGGACTCCGGCAGGTAAAGGCACATCGCCATAGGTAATACAATCCAGTTCACGTAGATTTATTAGCGCCCAACCGTCTTTTTATGGTGGCCGCAAGCCCAGAAAGCGAAAGTCGGCTTCCGGGAAGCTGCAATGCAGCATTGAACAGCAGCCACGGCGTCTGGTTTGGTGAAGATTTTTCGATGCGGGCCGAGGTGTGAGGGTGCGGCTTGTTGCACGGG
>CAYWNJ010000404.1:0-2934 GCA_964459535.1 uncultured Rhodobacterales bacterium | reverse complement strand
TCGCTCGGCTGTCGCGCCATGGTTGCCGCCATAAATCGCGCAGAATTAAGGTCGCAATCGCCATCCCGCAGTCTGGCTTTCACCCGGCTTTGTGCGCTGTGGCAAGTCCGCTCAAGGCCAACTATGCCTCAGGTTCAAACCGAAACGCTATAGGTTCTTGATTTCGATCTTAGGGGATGCGGCGGATGGAAACGGTGACTGTTTTCCGTAGTTTCAATGGGAGAGAGAGGAGCGCGGCAAGGGTTCTAGTTTTTCTTCGAAGCTGCCATGTGGAACCACCTGCGCGTCGCGTTTTTCGATCAGCGTGCCGATTTCCCCTTCAAGCTGGTCACGTTTGATCGAATTGCCATAGTTCTCGCAGGTTTTGGTTTGGCAGAGATAATAGGGATAGCGTTTGCCCAGCTTGCTACGTGCGAAGGAAGAGCGCAGGGGCACGTTGCAGCCGCCGCAGGTGACAATGCCGTGCAGCGCGAAGTGTTCGCCGATATTGGCGCGCTTGGGTGCTTTGGCGGCGCCCGCGCGATGCACCCCTGGACCTTTGTCGAAGACCTCTTGAGAGATGATGGGCTCATGCTGATCCTACGCTTTAAAACAGCAGCAGACATCGAGCATAGCAATCGCACTTGCTTTGAATTTAGAAGAGCCTCGTCAGGCAGATGACGCAGCGAAGCCAGGTAGTTTTCGTAATTTTCCATGATATCACCGGAATTGAGGTAAAGTTATGGAGCGCATCTCTTTTTGAAGAGAGACACGACCTACTCAAAACTTCACCCGGTTGACCTGTTGTATTTGGTTCAGGTCGGCCTTGTTACCGGCTCCGGTGGTTTGGCGGGGGTCAACCCTGGCTAGGCTGCAACGCACGTAGACAATAAACACTTCAGGATAATGGTCCTGAAACCGCTAGTGATTCCAAATAACCCCACCGGCGGCTACAGCGCTACGTCAGATCTGGCATTGCGGTCAACAAAAGTTTGTTAGGACTCTTGTTCACAGCTTGTTGCGAACTGCGCCCAGGATTGCATCATTGCCCTGCGTTTCTCGAGCATATCAGAGCGAAAGTACGCCCTTTCAACTTCCGAGCCGACGCTATGAGCCAGCGCGATTTCAGCCATTTCACGAGGCCACTCGGTTTGTTCCGCCGCCCAATCACGAAAGGTGGATCGGAAACCATGAGGGGTTATCGCGCGCCCAGTTTGGGCATCCTTCCAACCATCCCCTCCGGCTGCCAGTTCCGATGCATGCATTTTTCGGGTGATTGACGACAACGTCATGTCGCTCATTTGTCGGTGGCCAGTTCCAGCCCAGACAAGATCGGTTCCCGCCAAACGTGGTGTTGCAGAAAGAATTGCTTTGGCTTGCGTGGAGAGCGGCACTCTGTGCAGTTTGCCTGCTTTCATTCGATCAGCGCTTATTGTCCAAATTCCGCTTTCAAGGTCAAACTCTGACCACAATGCGCCCCTGACCTCCCCGGAGCGTGCCGCAGTCAGGATCAAAAACCGTAACGCCAAACTTGAGTTGGATGTCTTCCGGTTGAGCAATGACGCCATGAAGCCAGGCATGTCTTTGTAAGGTAGGGCTGGATGATGGCCGCGAGCTTTCACTTTGTTTGGAGCAGCCAATATCTGATCCAGGTGGCCGCGCCATCTCGCAGGGTTCTCACCCTCGCGGAGGCCATTGGCTGAGGCCCAGTTCAAGACGCGTTCAATCCGCCCTCGAACCCGAGAGGCCATATCAGGCTTGGTTGTCCATATAGGTCGGAGCACCCCGAGTACGTGTTCGGAAGCTATCTCCGATACTTCGATTTCGCCTAATATAGGTAGAGCGTAAGTCGTGAGAGAGTTTTCGAACTGCTGTCTGGCGCGGAATGCATTTTTCATGTGTGTGACTTTGTCTTGTGAAAACGCCCGCATGCAGTCTTCGAACGTCATTTTTGGCTTGGTTGATTCATTAGACAACGAACGTCGCTGTTGCTTGCGTTCTTCAACGGGATCATAGCCAGCGTAGGCACGGTCCAAGGCTTGCCTTGCGCGCTCCCGGGCCATGCTTAACGTGACAGAGGGGTAGCTGCCCAAACCTAAGTCGCGGCGCTTGCCGCCGAAGGTCAATCGGAGAACCCAGGATCGTGAGCCGGTCTTACGCACTTGTAGACACAACCCGCTTACACCGCCGACCCGATGGTAGCCCGAGTCTTTGAGTTTATCGACCTGTAGTGCAGTCATCTCTTTGAGCGTCTTTCGAGGCATTTCCTATCCTATTTACCCCTCTATTCAACAGTTCGAAAGATGCCTTAAGATACGTAGAGACAAAAGTGCAAATTTGTGAACAGTCTGAAAACACACAAAGATCAATCAAGATACTTCGGGATGGCAGTGGTACTCGCCTCCATTTAATTTCAAACACTTAGTGTGTTTCGGAAAGCACCAAAATCACGAGTCTCGACAGGTGTCTCGACATTCTTGTTCTGTTCGTGTTCTGTCTCAACCATAATTCGGCGTTAGTGAAGCGCACGGGGATCCCGATGGCTTATGGACTTCTTAGGAAAATATGCCTATATTTGATTTGCGGGCATGCGCCGGGCTAAGTTCGAGTGGCCCTTGGGCAGCAGCGTTCTTAGCGACGTGGATCAGGACTCCGGGGGCCCGCAATTTTCTCCAACTCTGTGATGAGTCCACTTGGGATGTCTTTTCGTGCTGATGCCCGCGGCACAATAGTTACCCCACAGTTCGAAATTGAATTACCCTCTCTGAGAAACCTTCGCCCGAACGAACGAGCGTATCGTGTCTCAACGTCGCCATATAGGTTTGGTTCAAGTCCGGCGTAGGTTGCACTTGTGGCAACGTCAGCCAGTTGCAAGCCGGCCCTTTTACTGTGGTTTTCAACTTTAGAGCGTGTCCGTCTTGACCGGATTCAGGATTCCCTTGCGACCTGAGCTGT
>CAYWNJ010000403.1:0-2935 GCA_964459535.1 uncultured Rhodobacterales bacterium | reverse complement strand
CCTGCCGGGCCAAGAGCTCTATGACCTGGTCACCAGCACGCTGGCCGACGCCAAGAGCGGCAGCTAAGCTGCGATCGATCGGGCCGCCCTCTGACCGGGGGGCGGCCCTTACCCCCAAGAAAGGACCGCGCATGGCGACATCAGCCACAGTGCTTTCGGATTCAAGCCTTCTGAGCAAGCTTGATCGGGCGCTTTTGCCGCTTGAGCGTGCCTTAGCCCTGATGAGCGGGCTTGCGGCCTTTTCGCTGATGTTTCTGGCGGCCTATTCCGTCGCGGGGCGCGAGTTCTTTGAGTCCCCGCTGATGGGCTATGTCGATTTGATTGAGGCCCTGATGCCGCTGATTGCAATTATGGGCGTGGCCTATGTGCAGCGGGAAGGCGCGCATATTCGTATGGACATAATCATCGGCGCGATGCGGGGCAGGGTGCTTTGGGCCTTCGAGTTCCTTATGATCCTGCTCATTCTGGTGCTTATGATTGCGCTGGTCTGGGGGGCCTGGTCGCATTTCGACCGCTCGTTTGACTGCGCCCGCCCGCTCTGTTCGCGCGATAGCTCGATTGATATCAGCTTGCCGATTTGGCCGTCGAAACTCTTGGTGCCGGTTGCCTTTGCCGTCCTGTGTGCGCGGCTCGTTTTGCAAGCAGTCGCTTATGGGCGCGCGTTCGTGCTCAACCTAGAGCGCCCGGTAGCGGTGCCGCTTATCCAATCAGTGGCCGAGCAGGCCAAGGCCGAGGCTGACGCGCTGGGGGATAAATAGCATGGATCCCATTACAATTGGCCTTTGGACCACGGGTGGCATGCTCTTGTTGGTCTTTGCTGGTCTGCGCGTGGCCTTTGCGGCGGGTCTGGCGGGTTTTGTTGGCCTGGTTTGGCTGCGCTGGAACGGGTTCGACTACGCGCCTGAGCGCTTTGGCAAAGCGCTTGAGATTTCTGTGAAGGTCGCAGGGCAGGTGCCCCATTCCAAGGTCTCGGCGCACGCGCTAAGCTTAATCCCAACTTTCATCTTAATTGGTTACTTGGCCTATTACGCCAAGCTAACGACCGCGCTCTTTGAGGCGGCCAAGCGCTGGATTGCTTGGGTGCCGGGTGGGCTGGCGGTCTCGACGGTCTTTGCAACGGCGGGCTTTGCCGCAGTATCGGGCGCGTCGGTGGCGACAGCGGCGGTTTTTGCCCGTATTGCGATCCCAGAGATGCTCAAGATCGGGTATAACAAGCAATTCGCGGCAGGCGTTGTCGCTGCGGGGGGCACGTTGGCCTCGCTGATCCCACCTTCAGCAATCCTGGTGATCTACGCGATTATTGTTGAGCAAGACGTCGGCAAGTTGCTGTTGGCCGGGTTTATCCCCGGTGCTTTCTCGGCCTTGGTCTATGCGGCGCTTATCATTGGCATCGCGGTCATCTTTAAAACCGTCGGCCCGCCTGTGCGCGGCTTCACCTGGCGCGAGCGGCTGGTTAGCTTACCGCCCGCCTTGCCCATTGTTGCGGTTGTCGTGATCATCATTTTCTTTGTCTATAATCCTTTCGGCGATGCATGGGGCACCCCAACCGAAGGCGGCGCGGTTGGCGCGTTCATTGTCTTTCTGATGGCCCTTTATCGCGGAATGCGCTGGCGCGCGCTAAAAGATGCGCTGATCGAGACAGCCAAGTTGACCGTAATGATCTTTACCATCATCTGGGGCGTGCTGATCTATGTGCGATTTTTGGGCTTTGCGGATCTGCCCGGCGCGTTTAGCGATTGGATCACAGCGCTTGAGATGAACCCCTGGCTAATCCTAGTCTGCATCCTACTGGCCTATGCGGTCTTGGGCATGTTCATGGATGCGATTGGTATGCTTCTGTTGACCTTGCCCGTGGTTTACCCGGCAGTGATGGCGCTGAACGGGGGTGAATATGTGAGCGCGGCGGACAGCACCTTTGGCATGTCTGGGACCATGTGCGCGATTTGGTTCGGGATCTTGGTGGTCAAAATGGCCGAGTTTTGCCTCATTACCCCGCCCATTGGCCTTAACTGCTTTGTCGTAGCCGGTGTGCGCGATGATCTCAGCGTACAAGACGTCTTTCGCGGCGTGACGCCTTTTTTCATCGCGGATGCCGTCACTATCGCGTTGTTGGTGGCCTTCCCTGGCATTGTGCTTTGGTTGCCATCTCTCGCCTCCTAAAGTTCTGAAGCGCATGTTGGATAGGGATGAGAATGTCCTCGCCGGCTCCTTTAGAGCATTGTCCACTTAATCTGCAACATATGCGGCAGCCTTGAATAGGTTTCGGCACTCATCTGGCCGGAGGAGGTCCAGATTTTGTCCACGGATTGGAATAGAGCGTCGAAGGTGCGGGCCTCCACGACCGCCAGCCCCCTGCCATAGACTTGCAACCTGAAAACGCCAACGTTGAAATCGCAGTATCCGTCATCGCGGCAAACTGGCTGGTTCGGAATAAGGGGGGTGGGTTCAATCTGATAATATGATCTTGCCAGCGCGATGATTTCCTCTGTCATCCCTGTGGTCTTTGCGGCCACGGTACAGTGCATTCTCGGGTGTTATACATCCGTTCTCCTCGCCAATAGTGGCGTAGAAGTTCTCAATGTCTGCTTCGCAGACAAACTCTATCTCTGGATTTAGAAAAGCGTGTTCAACCGCTTCAATGGCCGCGTCGCGCCCGCGCCCTACGACGCCGTATTGATCATCGCGGCAATGGTTCGGGAAACATGTCCTCAGCACCATCAAAACAAGCTGTTGTCGCGCTCTATGATGAATATCGAAGCTTCTTATCGGGCGGTAATGCTCTGGCTTTTTGCTATCGTCTGGTCTGCCCGACTTGCGCTCAAACCGAAGTCGTGCCTCTTCGAACTCAAGGGAAAACAGGTCCAGCTCCTGCGCACATTGCTCTAGGGCGTAGACCTATAAACGGGGATGTGATTCAAGGTGTGAAATCTGGGAG
>CAYWNJ010000402.1:0-2935 GCA_964459535.1 uncultured Rhodobacterales bacterium | reverse complement strand
ATAAAGCCAGACTGATAGCCAATCTTTCCCTCAACCACGATCGTGCCGCCCTTCATGGCCACGCCACATCGTGGCCCCGCGTCGCCTTTGACATGAATGGTGCCCCCAATCATCGCCGCGCCGCAGGACATGCCGGCATAGCCCCCGACCGAGATATGCCCCTTGGCCATCCCTTCGCCCAAGGCCCAGCCTGCGTTCCGCTCAATCGAAATATGCGCGCCGGTATTCAGCCCGCCGCAGTAATACCCCACGCTCCCCTCAAAGCTCAGATCCGCCCCATCGGGCAATCCAATGCCCAGGTTATGACGCGAGAGCGTGTTCACCACCCGGATCCGCGCACCCTCGGCGCAGGCGGCTTGGATATCCTCGTTGATCTCTTTGATGTGCCGGTCGCCAACGTCGATGATACACTCGCTCATGCGGCCATACTCCGATTGCCAACGCCCCAAATTTCGGTCAGGCTGGGACCGTCATAGTTGAGGACATCGCTTTCGCCCGTAAAGATTCGGCGCACTGCCTGTTCTTCGGTCGCGGCGGCAAAGTCGCCGCTTTGATTGATCACCACCAGCGGCTTCATTGCGAACCGATCCTTGGCAAAGCCAATCCCATCGGGCCGCGCGATCATATAGGTAAACACGCCGTCGATGGACTTGATCGACTGTTTCAGCGCTTGCTCCATCGTCAGCCCCGCCTTGATCTGGTCCGAGACCCAAACGGCGATCAACTCGCTGTCGTTCTCGGTCAAAAAGCGATAACCCTTGCGTTCAAGCTTGTCGCGCCAGGTGAAATAGTCGGTGATCTGCCCATTATGCACGATGGCCACGTCCGAGAAGGGCCGCGCCCAAAACGGGTGGCTCGCATTGGGCAAAACCGAGCTTTCTGTAGCAAGCCGCGCGTGGCCCAGCCCATGGGTTCCAACCATCTCGCGCACGCCATGCTTGTCGGCCACATCAACGGCGCTGCCCGTGTCCTTAATGATCTCCAAAGAGCGGCCGCAGCTTTGCACCTCAATCCGGTCTGAAAGCGTGTCCGCATCGCTCACCCAGGCGGCCAGGTCGCGCGGGTCGCTGATTTCCATCCGAAAGCAGAAATGGCTGCTCGCATCCGTCAAGACCTCCGGGTCCGCAAGGTAGTCAGAGCCATGATCCCGCAGCAGGTTCTGAAAGTCAGACAGCGACGCGTCGAGCGTGGCTTTATCAAACCCCATGCCGCGCAGAACATATCCCGAGGACCGCGGCGGGCCATATATTGCAAAGCCTGTACTGTCCGCGCCGCGATGCTCTTGCGCGTCCATAAGCTCGACAAGGTCATGCCCGACCTTACCTGGCGCGCTTAGAATCCGTCCTGCAATACCACACATAATGCCCTCCGTTTTGTATACAGTATACAGTACGCGAATTTCGTCAATAGCTGTTTGTTGCCTGCCCGATGGTTTTGTATTACTGTATGCAGTATACAAGAATACACGCAGAGGGGCAGCTGTGGCGCTTAAAAGTATTCAACCCGCGCGGCGCAGATTGGCGGATCAGGTTTATGAGCAGCTGAAACAGGCGATTTTGGACGGTGAGATTAAGCCGGACGAAAGCTTGGTGCAAGAGCGGCTGGCGGCAGAGCTTCAGATCAGCCGAACCCCGGTGCGCGAGGCGCTGATCCGGCTTGAGCAAGAGGGGGTTCTTGAGGTTTCGAGCCGGGGCAGCTTTCGCATCTACAAGATGTCGGATCAGGAGGTGCGCGAGCTTTACCAGGCGCGGGCTGCGGTCGAAGGGCAGGCCATTCGGATCCTAGCCGAGCGCTGCGATTCGGATGACATCGCCACCCTGCGCGCGCATATCGAGAGCGAGGAGAATATCAGCGCAACAGATGTGCAAACCTACTTTAACGCCAACCGCAATGTGCATCGAAAATTTGTCGAGCTGGCGGGTAATCGCTTTTTGCTAGAGATGTTCGATATGATTTGGGGAAAGGCGATGGCCTATTACCTGTTTGCCGCGATTGAGAATGCCGATCTTAGCGAGTCTTTGGGCGATCATATGATGCTGGTCGACGTTGTTGCAGCGGGCGATAAGACTGAGGCGCTTGAAGCGCTTACACTACACATACAAGACGGGTTCGATCTGCAGCTAAGAGGGCTGGCGCTGCAATAGCACCTGCGCTAGGCAGGCTCTAAGACACATGAGGGCGCAAAATGCTGCGGATTTTCGGATTTCTTTTGGCTTTGTCAGGCTTGGTCGCGTGCGAGGGCGCATCGGATCTGAACGAGCCGCCCGTGGCCTTGGGCGATTTTAACCTAGAGCACAATATCGTTGTTGCCCCCAAGGCGATCAAAGGACCACTCAGCCGCGAGGCCAGCAAGGAAGAGCTCTCGGAGGCCCTACGCTCGGCCATCGCGGCGCGCTTTGACCGCTATGAAGGCGCGCGGCGCTATCACTTTGGCGTGTCGGTTGAGGGATATATGCTGGCCGTGCCTGGCGTACCCCTCGTTTTGGCCCCAAAATCTGGGATGATTATCAACCTGACGGTCTGGGACGATGCGGCAGCGGCCAAGTTGAACGATACGCCGCATCAGATCACCGTGCTTGAGACATTTGGAACAGGGCCAATCGTCGGATCCGGCTATACGCTCAGCGCCGAAGAGCAGCTTGAACAGCTTGCTGGGAACGCCGCAAAGGCGATTGAGCGCTACCTCGTTCAGCAGATGGAAGAGCAAGGCTGGTTCACCAATCCAGAACCTTTAAATGAGAGCGCCGAAGACGCTTGATTTTCTGTCTCAATCGCAATAAATGCCGCGCGGTATGTACTCGGGGCGGTATGCTGTGCAGGCGCGCCCTACCCACCCGTAGGATGCGCATTTGGATGACGTGGGCGCACTGCAACGACTAAAGGAGGCCGATTATGGCGAAGGAAAAGTTTGAACGTACGAAGCCGCATGTGAACA
>CAYWNJ010000401.1:0-2940 GCA_964459535.1 uncultured Rhodobacterales bacterium | reverse complement strand
GATCACGTCGCCACTCTCGTCTCCCCGCTTGTCGCCGGGTTTTGTTTGATCTTCCCGCTGGGCCTCGGCGCGGGGTTAGGGGCAGCCGCGCTCTGGCTCGGCGCGACGCCTCTGCTCGCCGCAGGGCAGTGGTATGTTGACCAGCTGATCGCCCTCGCCAGCTCTATCGCGGGTTAGAGCGTTCAACCTTAAACCTGAGGCAAGTCACTCCAAATATGTCTCCCGCGCAACGAGAATCGTTGCGCCGCGCCGTTCCGCCCCCACGGGGCGGCGCGATTGCGCCACCCCTCGGAACGGCGCTATCTGAATGACCGCTGGGTGCCTCAGGTTTAGGGTCGGGCGCTCTAAAGCGTTCGAGTTTGAACGCGAGGCGGTCATTCGAATAGCGCCGCTTCATGAGCGCGGCGCCTATCGCCTGGCAACAAATGGGAAGGCAACAACTCCAAGCGTTAGAGCTCCGCAATCGCGGCATTCACGGCGGCCTCGGTCAGCTCGAAATCTGCTTCAGTTAGCGCGAGGCAAGGGTAGAGCTTGCCTGGGCTTTTAAACACAGAATGCGCCCGCAGCCCCGCATTGTAGCGGGCGTTCAGCGCGTGATCCGCCGCCTTCGTCCCGCGATAATCGCGCACCTGGCCTTCGGTAAAGACAATGTCAAAGAGGGTCGGATCTCCAACAACGCGGTGGGCGATCCCAGCCGTTGAGAGCGCACGCGATTGCATCTGTTGCAAGCGCTCACCGCTCGCGCGCAGGGTTTCATAGGTGCCGGGACGGGCGAGGATCTCCATCGTTTTGAGCCCCGCCACCGCCGCGACCGGGTTGCCCGAGAGCGTGCCCAGTTGCATCAGCCACCCCTCGGCACCGACTTGAGCCTTGTCGAAATGCTTCATGATGTCTGCGCTGGCGACAAGCGCGGCGAGCGGAAAGCCGCCGCCGGTGATTTTGCCCAGCGTGGCAATGTCAGGGGTCACGCCATACGCCTCTTGCGCGCCGCCATAGGCGAGGCGAAACCCGGTGACGATCTCGTCAAAGATCAGCAACACGCCGCGCTTGGTGCATTCCTCGCGCAGGGCTTGGAGATAACCCGGCTCTGGCGGGACAATCCGCTGGAGCGGCTCGACCATCACGGCGGCGACTTGGCCCTCATACTCGTCCAACAGGCCGCGCACAAAGTCGATATCGTTAAAGGGCGCGATCAGCATCTCATCGGCAACGCTTTGCGGAATGCCCGCGCTGTCGGGCACGGCGGTGGGGAAATTGACAAGCCGGTCTGGGGCCAGGCTCATCTGCGCCTCGGCGCTCATCCCGTGATAGCCGCCCTCGCATTTGAGGATCTTGTTGCGCCCGGTATAGGCGCGGGCCAGGCGGATCGCGTACATATCCGCCTCACCCCCGGACGAGACATAGCGGACCTGCTCGGCGCAAGGGACGGCTTCGACGATCTTTTCAGCCAGCTCGATACCCGCGGTGTTGGAGGCAAAGAAGGTCATGCCCTTGGGCAGTTGTTCGGCAACGGCGTCCAGCACTTCGGGATGGCCATGGCGCAGCAGCGGGCCTGAGCCGATGAGGTAATCAACATATTCCGTCCCATCCTCATCCCAGACCCGGGCACCCGCGCCGCGCGCGATCACAATGCCAGGATCGAAATTGCCAAAGCCGCCACCGGGCAAGACAGCGCGCGCGCGCGCGATCCAGTCAGCTTGGGAAGTGATCGGAGTCATTGCAAGCTCCTTTGAGCAAAAGTGTCAGGTCAGGTGCAAAGCGGGCGGGCCCAGCACATCCGGATCAACGGTGATCCCAAGGCCCGCCCCCTCTGGCGGGGCGATGGTGCCTTGGGCGCGGGTTGGCGCATCGGGGGCCAAGCGCGGGGCGACATAGCCCGAAAGATCACAGGTGTTCAAAAGCGCGCCGGGCGGGGTCGCGGCGGCAAGGTGCAGCAAAGCGGCGGTTGTAATATCCGAGCCCCAAGTATCCTCAACGCACATCTTTGGGCCAAGATGTAGGCACAGGTCGCGGGCGCGGCGGGCGGCGGAAAGGCCGCCAAATTTGCTGAGCTTGACCGCAACCGCGTCGAGGATGCCAAGGGCGTGGGCTTGGAGCAGGCTGGCGGTGCCTTCGGCCAATTCATCGAGTTTCATCGGCAGGCCCGACGCGGCGCGCACGGCGGCGCAATCTTCCAGCGTGGCGCAGGGCTGTTCGATCATAATATCAAGATGCTGGACCGCGCGCGCCACGCGGGTGGCGTCCAGGCGGTTCGCGCCGCAATTCCAGTCGCCATAGACCAGAGGGCCAGGGCCAACGGCTTCGCGCACTTTGCTCAGCCGCTCGACATCTGTTTGCCAATCACCCGAAGCGCCGAGCTTGACTTGGAATTGGGTCATGCCCTTGGCTTGGGCCTCCTTGGCGATGCGCACCATCTCATCCGGGGCGATGCAGGTGATCGAGTGATAAAGCGGCAGGCGGTCCTGTCGCCGCCCGCCAAGCAGCGTGTAAAGTGGCAGGCCCGCGACTTGGCCTGTGAGATCCCAAAGCGCGATATCGAGCGCGGATTTGGCGTAGCGGTGGTCCAGAAGATAAGAATCCGCGCGTGCGCCAAGCGCCTCGGGGCCGAGCGGGTCAGCGCCCAGGAGGACCGGGGCAAGCTCGGTCAGGGCCGGGCCAACGCCGCGCGCATAGGCAGGCAGGTAGTGCGGGATGGGGCAGACCTCGCCCCAGCCGGTATGGCCTGTATCGGTGTCGATGCGCAGAATGGCAGTCTCGACGGTCTCGCAGCTTTTGCCGCCCGCCATGTGGTAGGCCTCGTGCGAGGTGAGCGGGACATACCAAAGCGTTAATGCGGTGATTTTCATGTCAAGCCCTCGGTGTAGCGGGCAATGGGTGTGAGTGCGCCTTCATCAGGGTGCACCCCAAGACCGGGGGCTTCGGGCAGGTGCAAATGCGCAT
>CAYWNJ010000400.1:0-2956 GCA_964459535.1 uncultured Rhodobacterales bacterium | reverse complement strand
GTAATCATAGGTGCGCCCGTCGCCCATAACGCCCACGGGGCGCACGGGTAGGATGACAGCAAACGCCTGCCAAATCTCATCATAGAGCCCATGTTTACGTATCTGGTCGATATAGACCGCATCCGCCGCGCGCAAAATATCCAGCTTTGCCGAGGTGATCTCACCCGGGCAGCGGATTGCTAGCCCCGGACCCGGAAACGGATGGCGGCCAATAAAAGACGCAGGCAGGCCAAGGGTCCGCCCAAGCGCGCGCACCTCGTCCTTAAAAAGCTCGCGCAAAGGCTCAACCAGCTTCAAGCCCATTTTCTCAGGCAGACCGCCGACATTATGGTGCGACTTGATCGTGACCGAGGGGCCACCAGAAAAGCTCACACTTTCGATCACATCTGGATAGAGCGTGCCTTGGGCCAAAAAGGCCGCACCTTCAATGCCGTCGGCAATACTTTGAAAGACATCAATAAACACCCGGCCAATCGTCTTGCGCTTAGCCTCAGGATCGTCGAGCCCTTCAAGCGCAGTCAGAAAGCGCGCTTGCTCTTCGGCATGGATCAGCGGGATGTTGTAATTGTCGCGGAACATGCCGACAACCTCATCCGCTTCGCCTTGGCGCAGAAGACCGTGATCGACAAAAACGCAGGTCAGTTGGGATCCGATAGCCTCATGGATGAGGACCGCCGCAACCGAGCTATCAACCCCGCCGGACAGGCCACAAATCACCTTCGCATCACCAACCTGCGCCCGGATCTTGGCAATGGCTTCCTCGCGATAAGCCCCCATCGTCCAATCGCCCGCAAATCCGGCCAAACGCACGAAATTCTCGTAAAGCTTTGCCCCTTTCGGCGTGTGGTGAACCTCGGGATGGAATTGCACCGCATAGAAATTGCGCGCCGTGTCCGCTGTGATCGCATAGGGCGCATTGGCAGAGGTGCCAAAGACCTCAAACCCCGGCGCGAGGCGCGAGACATGATCGCCATGGGACATCCAGACCTGCTCGGCTCCTGCCTCAAACCAGCCGTCGAGCAGCGGTAAGCGCCCTTCCGGCGCGACAAAAGCACGCCCGAATTCTGCGGTGCCCCCGCCCCCGCTGATCTTGCCGCCAGAGACGGCCCCGCCAAGCTGCGCCATCATCACTTGCTGGCCATAGCAGATTCCCAAGATCGGAACGCCGCGCGCGAAAATGCTTTGCGGTGCGCGCGGGCTACCCTCACGCGTAACGCTGTCTGGCCCGCCTGAGAAGATAACAGCCTTGGGAGCAAAAGCGTCCAAAAAGGCGTCATCGACTTGCTGATAGGGATGGATCTCGCAATAGACGTTTAGCTCGCGCAGACGGCGCGCGATCAGCTGCGTAACCTGGCTGCCAAAATCAATGATGAGAAGGCGATCATGTGCACTCTGGGACATGCGCCCTGGTTAGGTGCCGTTGGCGCCAGGCGCAAGGGTTCTTACGCGGCTGAGACAGAAACCTCAGATGTGCGATCCAGCCGCCGACGGATAATCTCGGCCAGGATGACCCCGGCTGGCGCCGAGCCCCAAATGCAAATGTTGATCGCAAGCGCTTCGGATTGCCTCAGCAGCGGATCAATCACGAAAAGGACAACCCGGAAGAGCCAGAACGATCCCCACATGGACCCAGCAAAGCGCCACATCCAGATCCGATGACGCGCCGCATCCCCCTGGCGTATGGCGATGACGCCGCAAACAGCAGAGGCATAGACAACAAGCGACATTGAGAAAAATCCAAGCTCGGCCCAGAGCCCCCCATATTCGGGCACGGCGCTGTGCTGGGTCGCGAGAATCACCGCGCAGCCAACGCCAAGCGTCAGAATGACAAAGCTGATCCGTCCCAGCAGCGCATGCAAGGATGCCTGCCCCCCAGGGCGGAGCATTTGCACATGCAGCAGGACAAACACGATAGAATTGCAAACAATATGCCCCATGAGCAAGGCCGAGCGCGCCTCGGGCCCTGATGCAAAACGCTCATAAAACGCCACGCCCCAGGCCGGGTGACGGGTAAAGGTCTCGCCCCAGACCGAGCAAGCATTCTCTGCGCAAGGTAGAACCGCCGCAGCGGCATCGGGCAGACCAAAATTGATCAGCACATCATAGATCCCGACGAAATTGGCAATCGAGGCCGTCGGTCCGTAGACCACATATCCCAGGTTAAGCGCCAACATAAAAGCCACGCCAAAGAGCAGCGCAGGGCCAAAGCGCCGCCGCGCCACACCCCAGGCGGCAAGCGCGGCCCATAGAACCAAAGCTGCAAAAACAGACATCACGCCAAGCGGCATTGCGCGCCCTCCTCTTTTGTCCAGTCTGTCATATCTTTGCGCGGTGGGGCAACTCTCTTGGTCCGTGTCGCTTTTTGACCGCAAAGGGCGCAGAGAGGGGGCGCATCCCGCAGCTTGTGGGTTAGTGACAGCGCCATCTCGACTGCTATTTCGTGGGAGCAAAGCCATGTCTGAAGCCGGAACCCAGCGCAGATCCCGCGGCGGCGGTGGGGCCGCACGCCGGGCCGCCCGCTCTGCTGTCTCTTTTGAGACCGCGAAATATATCGAGCGAAAAATTCCAAACTTCGAAGTGCTGAGTGAAGAGGCGCTTGAGATCATCGAAACCAATGCCGAGACGATTCTCGAAGAGATCGGCGTAAACTTTCCCGACAACCCCGCCGCTTTAGCGCGCTGGAAGGATGCTGGCGCGGATATCGACGGTGAGCGCGTGCGCATCCCCAAAGGATTGGCCCGCCAGCTTTGTGCGACGGCACCGTCCAGCTTTACCCAACACGCCCGTAACCCTGAGCGCTCGGTCGAGATTGGCGGCAAGGGTTTGGTGCTGGCTCCCGTCTATGGCCCTCCCTTCGTGCGCGATGCCGAGGGCGGGCGGCGCTATGCGACGATGGAGGATTTCCGCAAATTGGTGAAGCTTGGCTATATGTCGAAATGGCTTCACCACTCGGGCG
>CAYWNJ010000399.1:0-2961 GCA_964459535.1 uncultured Rhodobacterales bacterium | reverse complement strand
CACGGGATCTCTAATGCCTTCTTTCTTTATATTCTGGATCCCGATGGGCACCGGATCGAGATTTACTGCTCGGATTATCAAACCGTTGACCCGGACCTTGAGCCGATCAAATGGGACCTGAAAGATCCGCAACGCCAGACCTTATGGGGGGCGGCGGCCCCAGAAAGTTGGTTCAAGCATGGCACGCGCTTTGTCGGAGTAAAGACACAAGAGCCCGCGCTGCAAGCCACGCCAATCATCGCGCCATGAGGGGCCGCGCGGGTCTTTTGGCCTCTTGAGGGGACATTATCCATGAATTGGGACGACTTTGCTAAGTGGAGCAAACATCTCGCCGATTGGGGCGCGCAGTATCACAAAACGCTGCGGACGCGCCCGGTGCGCGCTCAGACCAAGCCCGGCGAGATCGCGGCCCAGCTCCCCGACAGCCCGCCAAGCCAGCCGGAGGATTTGGCCCAGATATTGGACGACTTTGAGCGGATCGTGATGCCGGGCATCACCCATTGGCAGCATCCTCGGTTCTTTGCCTATTTCCCCGCCAATGCCGCGCCGCCTTCGATCCTAGCCGAGCAGCTTGTGAACACGCTCGCAGCGCAATGCATGTTGTGGCAGACCTCGCCCGCCGCGACAGAGCTCGAAGGTAAAATGATCGATTGGATGCGCCAGGCTCTTGGGCTTGCGGACGGCTTTACCGGCGTTATTCAAGATTCGGCCTCTTCCGCGACGCTCTCAGCTGTGCTGACCATGCGCGAACGCGCGACCGGGTTTACCGGCAACCGCGATGGGATAGCGGGCAAGGGGGCCTTGCGCATTTACTGTTCGGATCAGGTGCATTCGTCGATTGATCGGGCGTGCTGGATTGCGGGCATCGGACAGGCCAATCTGGTCAAGCTTGCCGGGCGCGGTCCATACCATGGTATGGATGCCGACGCGCTTGAGGCCGCCATCCGCGCGGACAAGGCCGCAGGGTATATCCCCGCTGGCCTCATCGCGATCACCGGCGGCACCGGCGTTGGGGCCTGCGATGATTTGGAGGCCGTTGCGCGGGTTGGCACGGCCCAAGGTCTTTACATGCACCTAGACGCCGCTTGGGCCGGATCCGCAATGATCTGCCCGGAATATCACGCCAAGTTTTGGCGCGGCGTGGATCACTATGACAGTATTGTCTTTAACCCGCATAAATGGCTGGGCGCGCAGTTCGATTGCTCGATCCAATTTCTGAAGGACCCTGAGGCGCAGCTCAATACGCTAAAGATCGAGCCCGAATACCTCAAGACAACCGGCGAAGCTGTGACCAACTATTCGGAATGGACCATCCCGCTTGGGCGCAGGTTTCGCGCGCTCAAGCTTTGGTTCCTGCTCCGCGCCTATGGGCTAACCGGGTTGCAAGCGCGCATCCGCAATCACGTGACCTGGGCAGAGGAGCTGTGCGAGAGCTTGCGCGCTTTGGACGGGTTCGAGATTACCACCGAGCCAATCCTCAGCCTCTTCTCCTTCCGCTGCCCCGGCGACGACGCAGATCAGCAGCGCCTTGTTGACGCGATCAACGATGATGGCCGCATTTACCTGACCCAAGGCAGCTTTGCGGGGCAAAAGATCATTCGCGTTCAGGTCGGGCAGTTTGATACCACAAGAGAGGACGTGATGACCGTCGCCTCGGTTGTCCAAGAGGTCTGGGAGGCCATCCGATGAATTTTGCCACTTTCTCAAACGCGGGTGAGACCTATTACGGCGCGGTGACCGACGCTGGCATGATCGCGTTGAATGACAGTTTTCCCGACTGGCCCACCCTCTTTGATGCCGTGCGCGCAGGCGGGCTTGACGCGCTTGCACAGGCTGCCGAAGGCAAAGCCGTCACCCATGAGAGTTTTGAATACGAGATGGTTCTGCCCAATGCCCGCCGTATCCTTTGCGTTGGCGTCAACTTTCCAGACCGGAACGCGGAGTACAAAGACGGCTCGGAACAGCCGAAATTCATGTCGCTCTTTCCCCGCTTTGCGTCGGGCTTTACCGGCCATGAGCGCCCGCTGATCCGCCCACCCGAAAGCCCGCAGCTCGATTACGAGGGGGAGGTTGCGATTGTGATCGGCAAAGCAGGACGCCGGATCAAACAAGCCGACGCTTACGAGCATATCGCCGCGCTGACCTTGTGTAATGAAGGTACAATCCGCGATTGGGTGCGCCATGCAAAGTTCAACGTCACGCAGGGCAAGAACTGGGACTGCTCCGGCGCGATGGGTCCATGGCTTGTGCCGTTTCGGGACGCGTCGCAATTGGATGAGGCCCGTTTGATCACCCGCGTGAATGGCGCGGTGCGGCAAGATGATGTTCTCTCTCGGATGATGCACCCCATTCGGCGCGAGATCGAGTATATCTCGACCTTCATGGCGCTTGAGCCCGGTGATATCATTGTGACCGGCACGCCAACAGGCTCTGGCGCGCGGCTTGATCCGCCGCAATACCTCAAACCCGGAGATGTCGTTGAAGTCGAGGTGGCCGGCATCGGTACGCTGCGCAACACTGTTGAGGATGAACACGGATGACCCCAGACGAGCACGCACGCGCCGCCGCCGATTTGCTGCACGCAGAGGAGACGGGCAAACGAATTAGCCTGCTCACCCAGCGCCACCCCGAGATGGGCATGGATGATGCCTATGCTATCCAGAATAGCCTCTACCGGGCGAAACTGGACCAAGGCCGCTCGGTGGTGGGTTGGAAAATTGGGCTGACGTCCAAAGCGATGCAATATGCGCTGAATATCGATATCCCCGATAGCGGCATCCTCTTTGATGATATGGTGTTTCAGAACGGATCAACCGTGCCCAAGGGCCGCTTTATCCAGCCCAGGGTCGAGGCCGAGATTGCCTTTGTTATGAAGGCCCCAATCGGCGGGTCCGAAGTGGGCCGGGAGGATGTCATCGCCGCGACCGACTATGTCGCGCCTTCCCTAGAGATCCTCGATAC
>CAYWNJ010000398.1:299-2961 GCA_964459535.1 uncultured Rhodobacterales bacterium | reverse complement strand
GGCCTGCTATGGATATTTTGATCAACGTTGTGCTGCCGCTATCGCTGGCGGTTATCATGTTTAGTCTGGGGATTGGCTTGACACTGGCGAATTTCGCCGGGGTCGTGCGCCAACCCCTGGCGTTTACGATAGGGGCGATTGCGCAGGTCATCGGCTTGCCGCTCGTCACCTATTGCATCGTGCTTGCCTTTGGTTTGAGTGCTGAAATTGCCGTTGGCTTTATGCTCTTGGCGCTGTGTCCGGGCGGGGTAACCTCGAACATGATCGCGCGGCTGGCGCGTGCAGATGTGGCGCTGTCAGTCTCGCTCACGGCGGTGATTTCTCTGCTGAGCATTCTGATCGTGCCGATCCTGGCCGCTTGGTCGGTGCGTCACTTTATGGGTGCCGACGCGCCGCCGATTTCTGTAACGGAGCTTTCTATCGCGGTGTTTCTGATCACAACTGTCCCGGTCGCGCTGGGCGTTGCGATCCGGCATTTCGCGCCTGGCTTTGCCCAAGCGCTCGACCGGCCGCTGTCGATCCTGGCAACCGTGCTCTTTTGCATCATCGTCGTCGCGGCCTTGGCGAGCAATTGGGGTCTTTTTGTCGAGAACCTCGCCACGCTTGGTCCCGCGCTGATCGCGCTGAATGCGGTGCTCTTTGTCCTCGGGCTGATCGCGGCGCGGATTGTCATGCTGGGATGGACCCAGACCAAGACGATCTCAATCGAAACCGGGATCCAAAATGCGACACTTGGGATCACGCTCGGCGCGCTCATCTCGGGCCAGGCAGAGGGCTTTTCCGCCTTTGCCTTACCCTCGGCAGTGTATGGCATCACCATGTACGCCGTCGCCGCGCCTTTCGTGATTTGGTTCCGCAGCCGGTAAAGGAGCAGTGCCTATGGACAGCGCAGACGCGATTATCGTTGGTGCCGGGCTTGCCGGCCTGGCCGCCGCCGCCGAGCTTGGGGATCGCGGCAAGCGCGTCCTGGTGGTCGACCAAGAGCCCCGGCAATTCCTCGGGGGGCAGGCGTTTTGGTCGCTGGGCGGGCTCTTTATGATCGACACGCCCGAGCAGCGGCGCATGGGCATTCGGGACAGCCGCGCGCTCGCCCTGAGTGACTGGATGGGCAGCGCGCAGTTTGACCGGGATGAGGATGAATGGCCGCGCAAATGGGCCGAAGCCTATATTGATTTCGCTGCGGGCGAGATGCGCCCCTGGCTGCACGCGATGGGTCTGCGCTGGTTCCCGGTTGTGGGATGGGCCGAGCGGGGTGGCAGCTATGCCGATGGGCACGGTAACTCGGTGCCGCGTTTTCACATCACTTGGGGTACGGGGCCTGGCTCGATTGAGCAGTTCGTGCGTCGATGCGTGGCGCATGAAAAGGCGGGCCTCCTGACCTTCAAATTCCGCCACCAGGTTGACCAGATCGACATGGAAAATGGCGCAGCCAAGGGCGTCTCTGGCACGGTTCTGGCCGAGGACAGCGCGGAACGCGGGCAAAAGACCAATCGCGACGCGGCGGGGGAGTTTGCCCTGCGCGCCCCCTCTGTCATTGTCACATCGGGCGGGATAGGCGGCAATTTCGAGATGGTGCGCAAGGTTTGGCCGACCGAGCGTCTGGGTCCAGCGCCCAAATCCATGGTTGCGGGTGTTCCGGCCCATGTCGACGGGCGCATGATCGGGATTTCTGAGACGGCGGGCGGGCATGTCATCAACGGTGACCGGATGTGGCATTATACCGAAGGGGTGCAGAATTGGGATCCGATCTGGCCTGCCCACGGCATTCGGATTTTGCCGGGACCGTCCTCGATGTGGTTTGACGCGGAGGGCAACCGCTTTGCCCCGCCCGCGCTGCCGGGTTTTGACAGCATGTCGACGCTGCGGATGATCTTGGAGACGGGCTATGAGTATAGCTGGTTTGTCTTAACGCAGAAGGTCATCAAAAAGGAATTCGCGCTATCGGGGTCCGAGCAGAACCCGGATTTCACCTCAAAATCTTGGCTAGAGGTCATTCGCCAGCGGATTCTCTCGGGTAGCAAAGCCACCGGCCCGGTTGAGGCGTTCAAGGAGCGGGGGCAAGATTTCGTCGTCGCGCAGGATTTGCCCGCTTTGGTGCGCGGTATGAACCAAGTGGCGGGGGGCGATCTGATTAGCGAGGCCAAGCTGCGCCCGCAGATTGAGGCGCGGGATGCGCAGATTGACAACCCCTTTAGCAAAGACGCGCAAATGATGGCGATCCACGCCGCGCGGAATTATCGGGGAGATCGGCTGATCCGTACCGCAAAGCCGCATAAGTTCCTTGATCCCGCGAATGGGCCGCTCATCGCGGTCAAGCTGCATATCCTGACGCGTAAAACACTCGGGGGGCTTCAGACGAATTTGGAGAGTCAGATGGTCGGCGCCGATGGTCAGACCATTCCCGGCCTTTTCGCCGCGGGCGAGGTCGCAGGCTTTGGCGGTGGCGGTTATCACGGTTACAATGCGCTTGAGGGCACCTTTTTGGGCGGCTGCATCTTCTCGGGCCGCAATGCCGGGCGCAGCAAGGCGATTGCTTGAAGTTGTGTTTTGATCCTAGAGTGTATTGCAGTTAATCGCTGCCTTTGAGCTTAGCCCTAAGCGTCCGCACGGGTGGGCGCGGAACGCGCCCGCCATGGGGCGGGCGGACGCGTGCCCAATACAT
>CAYWNJ010000398.1:0-289 GCA_964459535.1 uncultured Rhodobacterales bacterium | reverse complement strand
CGGGGCTGAGCCCGATTGGATGTGGCGCGCCCTAATTTCCGACAAGTATCGTTTTGTCCAAGCCAACCGCCCCCACGGACGGCGCGCCGCGATCCTGCGGACTGCTGGGGTTCAGTGGGAATAGGATCAAAATTTGATCGTTAGGTCAAAGACAGAGCGCTTTCCGCCGCCTGCCCAAGCTTCAGAAGATGCTCTTCGGTATTAGGCGCGCTCATCAGCATCAACCCGCAGCTTGGCACGCCCGTTGGCAAGGTCAACGCACACAGTCCCAGCAGGTTGCCAATCCGCG
>CAYWNJ010000397.1:0-2969 GCA_964459535.1 uncultured Rhodobacterales bacterium | reverse complement strand
CATGGGCCTCAAGCAGCCGTTCCAGATCTTAAAGATGGACCGCCGCCGCGGGAATATCGTTGTCTCCCGCCGCGCGATCTTGGAAGAAAGCCGCGCCGAACAGCGCGCCGAGGTTATCGGCAACCTGTCCGAAGGTCAAAGTGTCGATGGTGTGGTCAAGAACATCACCGAATACGGTGCCTTTGTCGATCTAGGCGGGGTCGATGGTCTGCTCCACGTCACCGATATGGCCTGGCGCCGGGTCACGCACCCGTCCGAAATCCTGACCATCGGTGAGACCATCAAAGTCCAAGTGGTCAAGATCAACAAAGAGACGCATCGCATCTCGCTTGGCATGAAGCAGTTGATGGAAGATCCGTGGGATCTTGTCGCGGCGAAATACCCGCTCGATTCTGTGCATCAAGGCCGGGTGACCAACATCACCGATTATGGCGCCTTTGTTGAGCTAGAGGCTGGCGTTGAAGGCTTGGTGCATGTCTCCGAGATGAGCTGGACCAAAAAGAACGTACATCCAGGTAAAATTGTTTCGACCTCGCAAGAGGTTGAGGTGATGGTGCTTGAGATTGATGGCGTTAAGCGCCGCGTTTCTTTGGGCCTTAAGCAAACCATGCGCAACCCATGGGATGCCTTTGCGGAATCGCATCCAGAGGGCACCGAGGTGGAAGGTGAGGTCAAGAACATCACCGAATTCGGCCTCTTTGTTGGTCTGCCAGGCGATATCGACGGAATGGTCCATCTCAGCGATCTGAGCTGGGATGAGCGCGGCGAAGACGCCATTCAAAACTATCGCAAAGGGGACGAGGTCCGTGCCGTCGTCTCTGAGGTCGATGTCGAGAAAGAGCGTATTAGCCTCTCGATCAAGGCCGTTGGCGGCGATAAATTTGCCGAAGCGGTTGGCGGGGTTAAGCGTGGCTCGATCATCACCGTTGCGGTGACCGCGATCGAGGATGGTGGGATTGAAGTGGAATATGAGGGCATGAAGTCCTTTATCCGCCGCTCCGATCTTAGCCGGGATCGCGCCGAACAGCGTCCTGAGCGCTTTGCCGTTGGTGACAAGGTGGACGTTCGCGTCACCAATATCGACAGCAAATCACGCCGCTTAGGCGTTTCGGTCAAAGCGCGTGAAATCGCCGAAGAGAAAGAAGCGGTCGAGCAGTATGGCTCTTCGGACAGCGGTGCATCGCTGGGCGATATCTTGGGCGCGGCGCTCAAGGGCGACGATTGATCCTCACGGGATCCTGAATTGATGAAGCGCGCGCGAGGGAGTACCTGGCGCGCGCTTTTTCGAATCATCCAAGCCCTTCGCGGCTTTGGGTGCGTTCTCAAGCAGCAAGCCTGACCCATTGACCTTTGAAAACGACGGAAAAATCGAGGTGATCCGGCAATTTATGGCTTGAGGCGAAGGAAGACTATTTTCGCAGAGCGGGAATACTCCTATAGTGACCAGGAATTTTTCGACCATAAGTACGGTCTCCAGGGAACGAAAAGAATGATCCGCTCTGAATTGATCCAAAAAATCGCCGATGATAATCCGCATCTCTATCAACGGGATGTCGAGCGCATTGTGAACACCATCTTTGACGAGATCGTGGAGGCTATGGCGTCCGGCAACCGGGTGGAGTTGCGCGGGTTCGGCGCGTTCTCGGTGAAAAGACGCGGGGCGCGCCTTGGGCGGAATCCTCGGACCGGCGCCTCTGTTGACGTCGAAGAAAAGCACGTGCCGTTCTTTAAAACAGGCAAGCTGCTGCGCGACCGGCTCAACGGAAAGGCGTAGCGGTCGGCACAAGATGCGCTTTGTTCGCTATTTGTATTTAGCTCTGGTGTCGGTGCTGCTGGTTTTCATAGCGCTGGCTAACAGGGATTTGGTCGTCCTGCGTTTGGTGCCAAAGGAACTTGAGCATTTCTCGCCAATCCCCGTCGCGCTGCCTTTGCCCTTGTTTGGCGTCATGCTCGGGGGGATCCTCATCGGTCTTTCGCTTGGAATTTTCAGAGAATGGGTGCGCGAGCGCAAGATACGTGCGACCGCTGCGCGGCAAGCCCGCGAGCTACGGCGGCTAGAGCGTGAACTTAAACAACTAAAGG
Organism: uncultured Rhodobacterales bacterium; assembly: GCA_964459535.1. Lineage (GTDB taxonomy): Bacteria > Pseudomonadota > Alphaproteobacteria > Rhodobacterales > Rhodobacteraceae > JBCBCP01. The sequence continues at coordinate 887 of CAYWNJ010000397.1, read as the reverse complement.
GCGCTCAGCACGCCGGAAAGAACGACGTGCTCGCGCTTTTGGACGAGGTTAGCTAGAGCGAATGCGCACGTCCGTTGACGTCAAGATTTGCGGGTTGACCCAGCAAGACACGCTCATGGCAGCGGTTGAAGCCGGCGCGCGCTATCTTGGCTTTACCTTTGTGGAGAAGTCTTCTCGCGCGATCACGCCAGCGCAGGCATCCGCGCTTATGATGGATGTGCCGCCCGGTGTTATGAAAGTCGGATTGGTTGTGAACCCGGCAGATGATGAGCTGGACGCGATCCTGTCTTGCGCCCCGCTTGATATGATACAGCTGCATGGGTCCGAAGATGTTGCGCGTGTCTCGGCGATAAAAAGCCGGACCGGCTTGCCGGTTATGAAAGCGATTGGCGTGGGGGGGCGAGATGATCTGCCGAAAATAGCGCAATACGGAGCGGTGGCGGATTATCTGTTGGTTGACGCGAAACCAGCGTCAAATTCAGAGTTACCTGGCGGCAATGGCGTTGCGTTTGATTGGAAACTTATTGCAGAGATTGACTGGCCAACCCCATGGATGCTGGCCGGGGGATTGACCAGCGCCAATGTCGGGCGGGCTATTCGGGAGACGCAAGCGCAGATCGTTGATGTCAGCTCGGGGGTTGAATCCGCGCCTGGCGTCAAGGATGTTCTTGCAATACAAGAATTTATCTCTGCCGCTACCCTTTAAAGGGTTCGCCACTCAAGCTGTTGGATCAGAGCAATAAGTAGGAAAACCGAAACCGGGTACGCCTCGTAAGAGGCGTCCGGTTTACCACCCATGCGTCAAAAGTTATAAGTCAGACCCAGGCCAACACTGATCACGTTGTCGTCTTCGACAATCGGGCTCGACGTTACTTCGTCCGGCAGGA
>CAYWNJ010000396.1:0-2971 GCA_964459535.1 uncultured Rhodobacterales bacterium | reverse complement strand
TAAAGCGCATACACGGCCTCATATATCTTCGGCAGCAGGATGCGTTTGCCGATAAAGTCGGGAAAATCCTCGGCCCTCGCGGCTGTTTTGCCCAGCCGGTCAACAACCTTTTTGCACGCGGCAAAGGTGTCATCATCGGTCGCGATGCCTCGAATAAGCTCGACCAATTGCATGACGGGCACGGGGTTCATGAAATGGAATCCCATAAACCGCTCTGGCCGATCCGTGCGACTGGCCAAGCGGGTGATTGAGATGGAGGAGGTGTTGGATGTCAAAATCGTATGCGGCGCGAGATGCGGCTGCAGATCCTCAAAGATCGCTTGCTTGATTGTCTCGCGTTCGGTCGCCGCTTCGATAATGAGGTCCGACGGGCCAAGCTCGCGCAGCGCCGTGGTCGAGTGAACGCGCGCCAGCGCAGCATTCATATCGCCTTCGCTGATTTTAGAGCGCGCGACTTGGCGGCCAAGATTGCGCGCAATCAGATCTTTGGCCGCTTCAAGGGCCGCCGCGTCGATATCCGTGAGCAGTACGTCATATCCGGCCAAGGCCATCACATGCGCGATACCATTGCCCATCTGACCGGCGCCCACGATACCAATCTTTTGGATGTCCATTCTCTGCCTCTTAATAGCTCAGCCCCACCATAAAGCCCCGCCATAGGCGCGGGCAAGCCATGAACAGTGCCTCAATATTGCCTTATTGGGTTAGGGAATTTTAAGGGATTTTCCGCACAAAATCCGGGCAGGTGATGTGTGGAGATGGGATTGATGAGCTTTAACATGGCCCTGGGTGGCCTGGATTATTTGCCGTGTCGGTATGGCACTTCAAAGATCGTGTTTCGCGGCCCGCGCAAAGACCTTCAAAAGGACTACATCGCCTTTCTCGGGGGATCAGAAACCTACGGGCAATTTGTCCAAGACCCCTTTCCGGAACGCGTCGAGCAGGCTCTGGGCTTTAATTGCGTGAATTTTGGGTGCAGCAATGCGGGTATTGATGTGTTCGCGCTTGATCCTCAGCTTTTGGAATTCGCGACGAACGCGCGCATTACAGTCATTCAGGTCATGACTGCGCAGAATATGTCAAACCGGTTCTACTCGGTGCATCCGCGCCGGAATGACCGTTTCGTAAGCCCCTCTGATTTGCTTCAGACTATCTTTCGAGATGTCGATTTTTCTCAGTTTAACTCGAACAAACAGTTGATTGAGGCGCTCGCGGAAACCTCAGAGCAACGCTTTTTCACGGTCCGAGAGGAGCTGCGCAGCGCATGGTTGGCGCGCATGCGTTTGCTCTTGCGGCGCATTCCGGGAAAGACCGTACTGCTTTGGCTCAGCGCGCGCTCGCCGGATGAGGCGGAAAATGCGTTTGGTCTTGATCCTTGGTTTGTCGGGCGTTCTGAGCTTGAAGCGTTGCGCGGCGAGGTTACGGATATCGTCGAGGTTGTCATTTCGCCTAAAGCACGCGCGGAGGGAACAAGCCAGATGGCATTCGCTGAATTGGACAAGGTCGCAGCCGAGCAGATGCTGAACCCTGCCGCCCATGGGGAAGCGGCTGCGGCGTTGGTTCCGGTGCTATCTGGAATGCTCTAGCTATTTGGCTTGTATGCTGAGTTAGTATGAACCTTGTATAGCCTGATGATCGCCCTTATCCGCTTAGCCCCTAGCCATCCGTAGGATGGCAACGCGCCGACCGCCCCCACGGGCGGTGCGTCCCGCGCCACCCTCGGTCGGCTTGAGCAGAGCGGATAAAGGATAAACTCAATCGGGTCGGCCATATGGGAGTGATTTACCACTTTTGGCTTACTCAAAATAAAAATGGCCCGCGCGCTGATATCGACGCACGGGCCATCGATTCTAGAAGCGAGAGCCTTTAGAGCTTTTCGACCATTTCAGGGACCGCTTCGAACAGGTCCGCGACAAGGCCGTAATCCGCAACTTGGAAAATCGGCGCCTCTTCGTCTTTGTTAATCGCGACGATAACTTTGCTGTCTTTCATCCCGGCCAAGTGTTGAATCGCGCCTGAGATGCCAACCGCAACGTAAAGATCAGGGGCGACAACCTTCCCGGTTTGGCCAACCTGCCAATCGTTCGGGGCATAGCCCGAATCGACCGCCGCGCGAGACGCGCCAACCGCCGCGCCCAGCTTATCCGCGAGCTTTTCAATCAGCGCAAAGTCCTCTTCCGAGCCAACGCCGCGCCCGCCCGAGACAACAACGCCTGCCGAGGTGAGCTCTGGCCGATCACTCGCGGCAACCTTGTCCTCAACCCAAGAAGACACGGCCGGATCTGCGCCCGCCGCAATCGTTTCAACCGAGGCACTGCCGCCCGTGCCCGCCGCATCAAAGGTCGAGGTGCGGAAGGTCACAACCTTCTTCGCATCGCCTGATTTCACAGTTTGGATTGCGTTACCGGCATAGATTGGCCGCTCGAAAGTGCTGCCGTCGATCACCGCCGTGGCATCGGAAATCACCATTGCATCCAACAGTGCAGCGACGCGGGGCATGATGTTCTTGGCATCTGTCGTTGCGGGCGCAACGATATGCTCATAATCCCCCGCAAGGCCAACAATCAGATCCGCGACGGGCTCGGCCAGGCGCTTGCCATAAAGCGCATCCTCGGCACACAGCACCTTGGCCACGCCGTCAATCGTTGCGGCCTGAGCTGCGGCATCGGCGCAGGTGGCTCCGGTGGCAAGCACAGTGACGTCGCCCAATGCCTTCGCTGCTGTCACAGCCTTGGCGGTTGCGTCTAGGCTCAGCTCGCCATCGTTAATTTCTGCCAGAAGAAGTACAGCCATCAGACAGCCCCCGCCTCTTTGAGTTTCTCTACCAGCTCATCGACAGAGCCAACCTTGATCCCCGCCGCGCGCGCCTCGGGTTCAGTGGTTTTGATGATTTCAAGGCGCGGTCCCGCATCAACCCCGTAATCCGCGGCTGTCTTTTCGTCCAAAGGCTTTTTCTTGGCCTTCATGATGT
>CAYWNJ010000395.1:0-2975 GCA_964459535.1 uncultured Rhodobacterales bacterium | reverse complement strand
GGAAATTCGCCGTCTACCCCTTTGCGGACGCGGTGCGCGGCTTTGCCCAGATGCCAACCCTGCGCGCCGCCATCCGCGCGCGGCAAAAGCTGCGCCTGACCTATCATTCCAAAGGTGACCGGATTACGACCCGCACCATCCGACCGCTACATATGGAATATTGGGGCCGGGTCTGGACGCTCACCGCCTGGTGCGAGCTGCGCACTGACTTTCGCGTGTTTCGCATAGACCTGATCCAAGCCGTCGAGGCCCTGCCTGAGCTCTTTGTCGATGAGCCCGGTAAAATGCTTAAGGACTACCTCGCTGGCCTGAAATAAGACGTCGGCGCGATTTGCTCTTCAAAGTTTGATACTACTCAAGGCAAAAAATAGTCCTTATGGCCTAACGATTGAATTTAGATATCAATCGTGAACCGTTTCCACTTCACGCAAACCGACCTAGGGTGGCGCGGAAGCTAAGCAGAAACAAGATCAAAATTCAGTCGTCAAACTATAAATTAGGGGGCGGAAACTCGGGGCAGCACACTACGCATCAGAAGCACAAAAAAGCTCGATAGAAGCCGCGGCTAACACCGCGCGCGTGCCCTCTATATCGATATCTAACCCTCCGGTTACGATATTCACGCTTACCCGGCCAAAGGGGACTTCCTGCGCGATCAGATCCTTATCCACATGCTGCGGATCTGGCACGCCAATCGTGACAAGCACATGCGGTGTAGACGCCCCCTCATCCAGAAACGGAAGCGCGGCACCGCTGAGCGCATCTTGAACAGCGCGGCGCGCCGCTTGGCTTGCATCTCCGTCCTGCGCATCGACGCCTTGTCCAAGCTGTAAAACAACGCGCTGCTCAGACATCAGCCCCGGCCTCCTCAAACCCCACAGCAAGCGCCGCTTGCGCCATGACCGTCATGCGCCCGTCGGTGCGCGTGACATCCAGGCCACCTTCCACAACCTCGACTTTGGCTTGGCCATAGGGAAACACATCGGCAACAGCCTTGGGATCGACGGAGGCCGGATCTTGAACGCCAATCCGGACCGCGATTTTCATCTCGGTTTTCTCAAAACCCCTAAATTCCGCGATATTGATCGAGTTGCGCCAAAGGGCATGGCGCACCGCGCGCACGGAGGCTTCGGTGTAATCGCCCCGTCGCAAAGAGGTGCCAAAGCCAAATTCTACGATCATCGGTTTCATGCGCTCTCCTCCGCGGCAAAGACAAAACACCGGGCGCGCATGACCGTCAGCCACATCACCGTTCCCGGCTTGGGCAAAAAGACCGCCGGCACGATGGCGCGCACGGGAATTGCCCCCTCATCAAGAGCGAATTCGACCAGGCTTTCCTGTCCCAAGAACCGCGCCCGAACCACCCGCGCCCGCGCTGCCGTGCCGCGCGCAGCGGTTGGCGCGGGGCCAACCCCGGCCCGGTCAAAGTCAATGCCCACATGCTGCGGGCGAAAGACTATTTCGACATCCGTTCCGTCGGCAAAGCCAGGGGCAAGGAAGCGGCCAAAGGGCGTCATCGCCAGCGCGCCGTCGACCCGTGCCTGGAGCACATTGATATCACTAAAGAATGCGACCGAGGCCCGGTCTGCTGGGCGCGTGTAGACGTTATAGGGCGCACCGCGCTGCACGATCCTGCCATCACGCATCAGCGCGATCTCATCGGCCATGCGCATCGCCTCTTCGGGTTCATGCGTGACCAGCAACACAGCCGTGTCTTCCGCCTTGAGCAGATCCAGCGTGTCATCCCGGATCCCGTCGCGCAGGCGGTTGTCCAGCCCGGAAAACGGCTCGTCCATCAACATGATCCGCGGTCGCGGCGCCAGGGACCGCGCCAGCGCCACGCGCTGTTGCTCCCCGCCTGACAGCTGATGCGGATAGCCGTCGATAAAGCGCATCAGGTCCACCTGGCGCAGCAATTCCTCCACCCGGACGCGTTTTTCCTCTCGCGTGCCCTTCAGGCCAAACGCCACGTTGTCCGCCACGCTCAGATGCGGAAACAGCGCGAAATCCTGAAACATCAACCCGATCTCGCGCCGCTCCGGCGGCACCCGTGTGATCGTGTCGCAGATCAGCTTGCCATCCACATAGATCTCGCCGGAATCCTGCATTTCGACCCCTGCGATCATCCGCAAGGTCGTGGATTTCCCGCAGCCCGACGGCCCCAACAGGCACGTCACCTGCCCCGGCATGATCCTGAGCGAAACATTGTTCACCACAGCCCGATCATCAAAGCGCCGGATCAGGTTGCGCACCTCCAGACGGGGTGTGGCATTGGGTGGAGCGGACGCCTTCACGCGGGCCTCGTGGTCATTTCCCGATTAAAACCATCGGTTATCAATGCCCGCGCCCGCGCGCAAGGCTCAGTCTGTCACATCAAACGACGCCTGCGCGCGAATGACACCGTTCACCTGCACCTCCAGATGGTGACGGCCCGCCACCAGGGTAAAGGTCGTGGCATTGCCCTTCAGCAGATGCCGCTTGTCCAGCACCAACCGCTCACCCGCTTGCACCTTGGATTGCTTCAACTTGAACGTCTTGCGCCGGGTCTTGCCCGACGGGCTGGGAAAACTCAGCACGTAATCCACCAGAACCGGCAGATCCTGCGCCGCACGCAACTGCACACGAAAACGCAGCGCCTCCCCAATCCGAACCGAGGGCGTATCCATCACCACAAGCGCCGACACATCCGCGCCGGGGTCAAAGCCCAGCATGCGCAACGCCTTCGGATTGCCCGCGTTGACGGCCGTGCGCAGCGCATGGCGCGTCATCCAGTCCAGTTCTTGATCCGCTTGCCGCCCTGCGGAATGCCAGCTTTGCAACAGGTCAAACACCCGGTCCGGCACGGTTTTCGTCAGATCGTTCAGATGGTTGGCCACAGACCGCGTGACATACCGCGTGGGATCGGCATGCAGCTGATCCAGCAGCGGCACCGTCTGTTCCGGGCTCAGCGCCACCGCCTTGGCCCAGGGCAGTTT
>CAYWNJ010000394.1:0-2975 GCA_964459535.1 uncultured Rhodobacterales bacterium | reverse complement strand
AAAAAGTTGAGCAAACTCTACATTACAATGCGGGAGATTTCGGGGGGCAGGTCACAAGCTCTAGGGTCTGCCCCCGTTCACCAAACCCTAGTCAACCAAGCGAATGAGCTTGCGCTCCAAGACTTTCAATACGCTGCTCAACTCGTGCCCGCGGCGCAAGACTTGGCCCTCCATGCCAATCACCGCGTACATACCTTGCTTACCGCGCAGCTTTGGTCGCTTTTCGATCCGATAAAGTGGATTCTCGGCGGTGCGGCGAAAGATCGAGAAGATGGCAACCTCTCGCAGACTGGAAATGCCATAATCACGCCACTCGCCCGCAGCGACCATCCGGCCATAGAGCGACAGAATGGGACCAAGCTCGGTACGGTGAAAAGCCACGTTTGATGACTGTCCGGACGGGTAAGAACTGAGATGAGTGATGGGCACTTATATCCCCGTTAGTTTAACCGGTTCTTAGCTCAATCATGTGTGGGCGCTCGATCCGATGCAAGTCATTTTGCGGCCTGCGCGTCAAATGAAGGATACGGGGACCCTGGCACAAGGTCAGTTGCGCGGATAAACTACCAATTCGCTGCCGATGCGCCAATGACTGCACTACGAAGTTTCGGCGACATTAGTCCTTGCTATCATGTTGTTTTTGACTATTCGTTAATATGACCACACGGGCAGAAAGTTGATGGAAAGAACGGTAGCCACTTCAACCAGCGGAAACAATTGGGAAATTGTTCCGGCCAACACAGTTGCAGGAACAATCCTCGGCGTATTGTTTCTCTATTTGTTTTTCCGTCACTTCATGTTTGTGCTCATGTTCATGGACTTGATTCTGGGTTGGCTACGCAAGTTCAACTGGTTCCCCAAAGAGGGGAAGCGCATGACAACGTTTATCCATTGGCTCTTCGCGCTAACGTTGTTCCTCGGATTTTTGTTGATAGCTGGTTCAACAGGTTGGTTAGAGTTCATTCCGCAATAGCGGCCATCAGGACACAGCGCAACGTCGGTATCTTGGGTTCGTAGGGGTCATCGGGTGGGAGGTTTACGTCGATCCAGAAGTCTCAATACTAAGAAGAGGTCGTCCCAACTGGTTCTCACCACAAGGCAACCCCTTGAGCGCGCATCGGTTTCTGGGCAAGATATATCGCGGAGAACTAGGGAAGGACCCAATGACACCGCAAGCCCGAGCAGAACGCGCCGCCGCTGTTATGTGGGCGCAAGACAAGGCCAGCCAGGCGCTTGATATGACGCTGGTTTCGGTCGGCCCGGGCACGGCCACACTCAACATGCCTGTGCGGGACGATATGCTAAACGGGCATGGGATATGCCATGGCGGCTATATTTTCACGCTTGCAGATAGCGCATTTGCATTTGCCTGTAACAGCTATAACCAATTGACCGTGGCACAGTCGAACCAGATCACTTACTGCACACCCGCCCATCGCGGGAACATGTTGACAGCTTTTGCCGAGGAAGTCACACGGGAAGGGCGCTCTGGCTGTTACGATGTGCGTGTCACCAATGCGGATGGGACGCTGATTGCAGTGTTTCGCGGCCTTTCGCGCAGCATTAAGGGCCATCATTTCGAGGAAGACGTATGAAAGATCTAACACCAGAGCGCCACACACTTGACCCCATTGAAATCGCCAGCCGGGATGAGATCGAAGCGCTGCAATTGACGCGATTGAAATGGTCCCTCTCCCATGCCTATGCCAATGTGCCGCATTATAGATCAGCCTTTGATGCCGCGGGCGTGCATCCCGATGATCTGAAAACGCTTTCTGACCTAAGCAAATTCCCTTTTACCGCCAAGCAAGATCTACGCGCATCTTACCCATTTGGGATGTTTGCGGTGCCCAAAGAGAATGTCGCGCGCATTCATGCCTCTTCCGGCACGACAGGACAGCCGACTGTGGTTGGCTATACCCAAAACGATCTTGATGTGTGGGGAACGCTCGTTGCGCGCTCGCTCCGCGCCGCGGGGCTTCGGCCAGGAGATCTGCTGCACAATGCGTATGGCTATGGTCTTTTTACCGGGGGGCTTGGCATCCATTTGGGCGCGGACAAATTGGGCCTTGCAACTGTGCCAGTCTCGGGCGGCATGACGCCCAGACAGGTGCGCCTGATCCATGACTTTGAACCCAAAGGGATCACGGTGACCCCCTCTTACTGCCTGTCCATTTTGGATGCGTTTAAGGCCGAGAATATCGATCCCCGCGCAAGTTCTCTGGAAGTTGGTATTTTCGGCGCTGAGCCTTGGACCAATGCGATGCGTCTAGAGATTGAAGCGGCCTTTGATATGCACGCGGTTGATATTTATGGGCTGAGCGAAGTGATGGGCCCAGGTGTCTCCATGGAATGTGTCGAGACCAAAGATGGGCTGCATATTTGGGAGGATCATTTCTTTCCAGAGATCATAGATCCCGTAAGCGGTGCGCCGGTCGAAGAGGGCGAAATTGGCGAGCTTGTCTTTACCTCCCTGACCAAGGAAGCGTTTCCGATTATTCGCTACCGCACGCGCGATCTAACACGGCTTTTGCCCGGAACGGCGCGGACAATGCGACGTATGGAAAAAGTGACCGGTCGATCTGATGACATGATTATTTTACGGGGCGTCAACGTCTTTCCGACACAGATTGAAGAATGCCTTATGGCAAGCCCGGGTCTGTCTCCGCACTTTCAGATTGAACTCACCAAAGAGGGGCGTTTGGATAAGATGAGGATCTTGACCGAAGCCGTTGATGCCCCAGCGGAGGGTGACCTGTCAGGGATGCTGCGTGATCGGATCAAGCAAACCATCGGTATTTCGGTTGCGGTTGACGTGAAATCACCCGGTAGCTTGCCCCGGTCCGAAGGGAAAGCCGTGCGTATTCTGGATCTGCGCTAGAGATTTCGACCTTGAACCTGGCGCGCCTTGCCTTGAACATCTCTCCCGCGCAACAGGCACTGTTGCGCCGCGCCGTTCCGCCCCCACGGGGCGG